>JALUXN010000267.1 GCA_027018975.1 Mariprofundaceae bacterium
AAAATGCATCTGCGCACGGCTGCACAGTAAAGCCCAATGCGCGCAGCTGCTCGGCGTCATAGAGCGGGAAGTGCGCGGGGACGCAGATGGATGTGATACCGCGTGCCGAGAGGAAGCTTGCTGCCGCACCGCTCAGCCCCGACCATGATTGCTGTTTGGCCTGGTCGCGCCATGGAGTGTCGAGGTGGACATGGTGAAAACGCGACTGTTTGCGCGCACGATCAACCTCCAACGGTGACAACAGCGCATGCCATTCATCCGCGATTTCAATGGCAATAAAGGGATCGGGGATAAATTGTCCGGCAGCATAGAGCATATCGGCATCTCGCTCGGAATCCGCAATCATCAATCGGGCTTGGGCTTCAATCGCCATCTTTATCTCCTTGTAAACAGTAAACCAGCTCAGCGCCGAAGAGTATCACCAGCCAGATCAGGTAGATCCAGAGCAGGAATACCGGCAGCGTTGAGAGTGCGCCGTAGAGTTGTTCATAATCCACCACTTCGGTCACATAAAATGTAAAGCCGATCTTGGCGAGCTCAAAGAGCAGGCCGGCAACCATGCCGCCGACCAGTGCCGGACGCAGCTTTACCGTGGCTTGTGGCAGTGCCAGATAGAGCATGGTCAAGGCCAGCGATGAGAAGAGCCACGGCAACAGAAACGGCATTTGCGCCAGCCAGGCGGCACCGGCGGCGACGCGGGTGAACAGCGGTTGTGCAGCCATGTATGAGGTGATGGCGATAGAGCTGCCAATCAGCAGCGGCAGCACGGTCCACATGGTAATAAAGATGGCACCTTTCTGCACAATCGAACGCGAACCATCGATCCGCCAGATCGCATTCAGGCTTGCTTCGACCATATTAAACAGCGCGACCACGGCCATCAGCAGCAATAGCATGCTGGCCAGTGGGATCTGTGTAGCGTGATTCACCACCGAGTGGAGGTAACCCTCTACCGCCTGCCGACCAGTAGGGAGCAGATAGGCAAGGAGTACACTGCGCATCTCATCCAGCAGGGTGTCAAAGAGTGGTAAACGGGTAAAGAGCGCCACGCTTAGCGCCGAGATTGGCACGATCGCCAGTAACGACATAAAGGCCAATGCCGCTGCACGTAGCATCGATGCATCGGCGAAAAAACGCCGGATGGTACGCATGAGCAGATGCTGCAGTGAAGTTAACATGTGCTCCCTGCGCAATGGCAGACGCTATAAATAGACATGCCCTCAACCATACGGTCGAGGGCATGCAAGATGCAACGGATAAGTAACGCGAATGCGCGAATCGATTAGCTGTAGTAGCTGATCATGCTCTCCAGTGAGCGCGGCTTGATCTTGGAAGCGTTGCCGGCGGAGCCGAAGGCTTCGAAGCGTGCTTCGCAGATGCCCTGCATGGCAGCGGTGGCCGCCTTGAGGAATTTACGCGGATCGAAGTTGGCCGGATTCTCAGCCAGGAACTTGCGCACGGCACCGGTAGAGGCCATACGCAGGTCGGTATCGATGTTGACCTTGCGCACGCCGGACTTGATGCCCTCGACGATCTCTTCAACCGGTACGCCGTAGGTCTCACCCATGTCACCACCGTACTCGTTGATGATCGCCAACCACTCCTGCGGTACAGAAGAGGAGCCGTGCATCACCAGATGGGTGTTCGGCAATTTGGCGTGGATCTCTTTGATGCGGTCGATACGCAGCACTGCGCCTGTCGGCGGCTTGGTGAATTTGTAGGCGCCGTGTGAGGTACCGATGGCGATCGCCAGCGCGTCCACACCGGTCTTCTCAACAAAGTCAGCAGCTTCATCCGGGTCGGTGAGCAGCTGATCCATATCCAGCTGACCCTCAGCACCGTGGCCATCTTCCTCGCCCATCATGCCGGTCTCCAGAGAGCCCAGGCAGCCGAGCTCGCCCTCAACAGAGACACCGCCGGCATGCGCCATGTCGCACACCTGTTTGGTGACATTCACGTTATACTCGTATGTGGAAGGGGTCTTGGCGTCAGCCATCAGCGAGCCGTCCATCATGACCGATGAGAAGCCGGACTGAATCGAGCGCAGGCAGACTGCCGGCTCGGAGCCGTGATCCTGATGCATGACCACGGGGATATGCGGATACTGCTCAACGGCAGCGGAGATCAAGTGGCGCAGAAACGCCTCACCGGCATAGCCGCGCGCACCGGCGGAACCCTGCATGATCACCGGCGAATTGGTCTTATCGGCAGCCTGCATGATTGCATGCACCTGCTCCATGTTGTTGACATTGAATGCCGGCATGCCGTAGTCGTTCTCGGCCGCATGATCCAGCAATTGACGTAGTGAAATTAAAGCCATCTCTTCCTCCTGATATGTATTGCGGGCACTCTGCCCGATTTTTTACTGTAAACGAACCCTAGATGCATTATACCTATCGGTTAAACACATCTCCGACACGCACAATCTTCATCGCATTGGTGCCACCGGCTTTGCCCATCGGCGTGCCGAGACTCATGATCACCAGATCATCATCCTTGACCAGATTATCGTGCAGCATGATCGCGATACCGTCGCGGGTCGCCTTCGGCGCATCCGACTCGCCATACTCGTCGCTGATCGGCTTGGGAATGACGTTGCGGAACAGTGTGACGCGCCCGGCAGTCTCCGCCGATGGCGTCAGCGCATAGATCGGTACACGGGTCAAATGACGGGACATATAGAGCACCGTATTGCCGCTATGGGTAAAGGCGATAATGGCCGCAATCGGCATCATGTGCGAGGTCTCCATCGCCTGTCGCGCAATGCACTCGTCGATAGAGTGCGGCGGGAAGCGCGGATCGCGCGTGGTCGAGGAGGGGAGCACCTTCTGCTTCTCGGTCTCGATGCAGGTGCGATGCATGGCGCGCACCGCTTCAACCGGATATTTACCCGCTGCCGACTCGCCCGAGAGCATCACCGCATCCGTACCATCGAGTACTGCATTGGCGACATCGTTCACCTCGGCACGGGTCGGGATCGGATTCTCGCACATCGACTCCATCATCTGGGTCGCCACGATCACCGGCGTATTGTGTTTCGGCGCTTCACGCAAGATCCGCTTCTGCACCGGTGGCACTGCCGCATCACCGATCTCCACGCCGAGATCACCGCGCGCCACCATCACCGCATCGGATGCTTCCATGATCGAGGTCAGATTTTCCGGCAACACAGCCTCAGCGCGCTCCACTTTGGCAATCAGCCCGGCATTGGAGCCTTCGGCACGCACCAGCGAACGCGCATACTCCATATCCGCACCGTGGCGCGGGAAGGAGATGGCGATGTAGTCCACGCCAATGGCGCAAGCCGTTTTGATATCCTCTTTATCCTTCTCGGTCAGGGCGGCAGCGGAGAGTCCGCCACCGGCGCGATTGATGCCCTTGTTGTTGGAGAGTACACCGCCGACCACCACCGTGCAGTGAATCTCCTGCCCGATCACTTTATCGACATCCATCACCAGCAAGCCATCGTTGAGCAGCAGGCGTGCGCCCGGTTCGACGTCGCTGACCAGCTCTTTGTAGGTCAGGCCGACGCGCTCATCATCGCCATCATCCAGCCCCAAGGCACCATCGAGGATGAATTTCTGACCCGGCTTCAGCATCGTCTTGCCATTTTTGAATTTACCGCAGCGAATCTTCGGCCCCTGCATGTCAGCAAGGATGCCGACGCAGACGCCATGTTTTTTCGCTGCCGCGCGCACATTCTCCGCGCGCTGGCGGTGTTCATCGGCCGTGCCGTGGGAGAAGTTCAGGCGCACGACATTGACGCCTGCGCCGATCAGCTTATCCAGCATCTCCGGTGATTCGGAGGCGGGACCGAGTGTTGCTACAATTTTGGTTCTACGAAATTCAGTCACTTAGGCCGCACGCTCCTCGAGCATTGCCACTGCCGGCAGTTTCTTGCCTTCGAGGAACTCCAAGAATGCGCCACCGCCGGTGGAGATGTAGGAGACCTTGTCGGCGATATCATATTTATCGACTGCAGCCAGTGTATCGCCACCGCCGGCGATCGAGAAGGCGGGTGATTCGGCAATGGCCAGCGAAATCGCTTTGGTGCCTTCGCCGAACTGGTCGAACTCAAACACACCAACCGGGCCATTCCAGACGATAGTACCGGCGGTTTTCAGTACCTCGGCCAGTGCTGCCGCAGAGTCGGGGCCGATGTCGAAGATCATGTCATCATCTTCCACATCCTTGACGTTTTTCAGCGTGGCCTCCGCAGTCGGGGAGAACTCTTTGCCGCAGACCACATCGGTCGGTACCGGAATCGAGCCACCACGCGCCTCGGCTGCTGCCGACAGGCTCTTGCAGGTGTCGATCAGATCCGCTTCGTAGAGGGAGTTGCCGACATTGTGGCCGGCCGCCGCGATGAAGGTGTTGGCGATACCGCCGCCGACAACCAGCTGATCGACCACTTTGGAGAGTGACTCCAGCACGGTCAGTTTGGTGGAGACTTTGGAGCCGCCGACAATGGCGACCATCGGACGCGCCGGATTATCGAGCGCTTTGCCGAGTGCTTCCAGCTCACCGGCCAGCAGCGGGCCTGCACAGGCAACCGGTGCAAATGTGCCGGCGCCGTGGGTGGATGCCTGGGCGCGGTGGGCGGTGCCGAAGGCATCCATCACATAGATATCGCAGAGAGCGGCATACTGTTTGGAGAGCGCCTCGTCGTTCTTCTTCTCGCCGACATTGAAGCGGACATTTTCGAGCAGCACCACTTCACCATCTGCCACATCGAGATCAGTGCCGAGATAGTCGGAGATCAGGCGTACATCCTGCCCCAGCAGGCCGGACATGTGGGCGGCAACCGGTGCCAGCGAAAACTGCTCCTCCGGCTGCCCCTCGGTCGGGCGGCCGAGGTGGGACATGATCATCACCTTGGCACCGGCCTTCACGCAGTGCTCGATGGTGGGCAGTGAGGCGCGGATGCGCTTGTCGCTGGTCACTTTGCCGTCAGCTACCGGCACGTTTAGATCCTGACGAATGAGGACACGTTTACCGGCCAGATCGAGGTCAGTCATTTTAATTACAGCCATGCTAATACTCCTTTTCAAAGATTGGCCACACGCTGCAGCAAAGGTATGACAGTTGTGTGACATGAGAAAAACGCTTGTCGCTGTCCACTGACGCACAAGCATCAGCGGACAATGACAAACGTGGGAGCCGAAGCTCCCACGATGATTCAATTATGATGCGATGTGGTTCAGTACACGCAACATGTTGCAGGTGTAGCCATACTCGTTGTCATAGAAGGCAACGATCTTGACGAACGTATCATCAATGGCGATACCGGCTGTGGCATCGAAGATGGATGGGTGGGAGTCACCACGGAAGTCCGTAGAAACCACTTTCTCATCGGTATAGCCGAGGACATTCTTCAACGCGCCCTCAGAGGCCTCTTTCATCTTGGCGACGATATTCTCGTAAGTGGTGCCGTTCTCCAGCTCGACGGTCAGATCGACGACAGAGACGTCGGAAGTCGGTACGCGGAACGCCATGCCGGTCAGTTTACCATTGAGTGATGGAATGACTTTACCCACGGCCTTGGCTGCGCCGGTGGAAGAGGGGATGATGTTCTCGAGGATACCACGACCGCCGCGCCAATCCTTGTTGGATGGGCCGTCCACAGTCTTCTGGGTTGCGGTGGCAGCATGCACGGTGGTCATCAGGCCACGTTTGATGCCGAAGTTGTCGTTCAATACTTTGGCAACCGGCGCAAGACCATTGGTGGTGCAGGATGCAGCCGATACGATGGACTGACCGGCGTAATCTTCATGGTTCACACCATAGACAAACATCGGGGTGGCATCTTTGGACGGTGCAGACTGCAACACCTTCTTAGCGCCGGCATCGAGATGCGCCTGGCAGGTCTCTTCGGTCAGGAAGAAGCCGGTGCACTCCAGCACAACGTCCACGTCCACTTCGTCCCACTTCAGGTCGGCCGGATTACGCTCCGCAGTGATACGGATGGTCTTACCATCGACGATCAGGTTGCTGCCATCGGTGCTGACATCGCCACCGAAACGGCCATGTACGGAATCATATTTGAGCATGTACGCCTGATAATCGACGTCCAGCAGATCATTGATCGCGACCACTTCGATATCAGCGAACTCCGCCTCTTTTGCAATCGCACGGAATGCCATACGGCCGATGCGACCAAAACCATTAATACCAACTTTGATAGTCATACTCTTCTCCTTTTATTGTAATGAAAATTTATTGTGCAACTGCGTTGATCGCATCGACGACCGCTTCAGTCGTGATACCGAAGAGCTTGAACAGCTCGCCGGCCGGCGCGGACTCACCAAAGCGATCGACACCGACCGCCTTACCATTCAGGCCAATATACTTCGCCCAGAAACCGGTGACACCCGCTTCAACGGCGACACGTGCAGTCACAGATGCCGGCAGGACAGACTCTTTGTAGTCGTCATCCTGGGCGTCAAAGGTGTTGGTCGATGGCATGGAGACCACGCGCACCTTCTTGTCGGACGCATCCGCAGCTTCCATCGCCAGTGACACTTCAGAGCCGGTCGCAATGACGATCACATCCGGTGTGCCGTCGCAATCTTTGAGGATATAACCGCCGCGCTCAATCAGCTTGATCTGCTCATCGGTGCGGTTCTGATGCGGCAAGCCCTGGCGTGAGAAGATCAGCGAGGTCGGGCCGGTTGTGTTCTTAATGGCGACTTTCCAAGCTACTGCAGATTCCACCGCATCACACGGACGCCATACATCCATATTGGGGATCATGCGCAGCGTTGCTGTCTGCTCGACCGGCTGATGGGTCGGGCCATCTTCACCGAGGCCGATGGAGTCATGGGTGAACACTTCGATATTCTGCACCTTCATCAGTGCGGCCATGCGCAGTGCGTTACGTGCATACTCGGAGAACATCAGGAAGGTGGCGCCATAAGCGATAAATCCGCCATGCAGTGAGATGCCGTTGATGATGGCGGTCATGCCGAACTCACGCACACCATAGTTGACATAGTTACCATCGGCATATTTGACCACCGGCCGCGCACCGGACCAGAGGGTCAGGTTGGAGCCAGCCAGGTCAGCAGAGCCGCCGAGAAACTCTGGCGTAATCTTGGCCAGACCTTCGATTGCGTTCTGAGAAGCCTTGCGTGAGGCGATGTTCTCCGCCTTGGCATTGACCTCGGCGATAAACGCATCAGCGGCGCTCTCCCAATCGGCAGCCAGCTCGCCATTGATGCGGCGTTTGAACTCGGCCGCCTCAGTCGGATACTCAGCAGCATAGGCGGCGAACTTCTCTTCCCACGCCTGCTCTTCGGCAGCGCCGGCCTCTTTGTGATCCCAGCCGGCATAGACATCGTCCGGAATCTCAAACGGAGCATACTCCCAGCCCAGCTCTTTACGCACCAGCGCGATCTCTTCGTCACCCAGCGCCGCACCGTGGCAGTCGTGCGAACCGGCCTTGTTCGGGGAACCGAAACCGATGATGGTTTTGCAGCAGATCATGGTCGGCTTGCTGGTCTCAGCACGCGCAGTCTCGATCGCCTGCTTGATCTCGTCCGCATTGTGGCCATCAACATTGCGAATTACCTGCCAACCATACGCCTCGAAGCGACCGGCGGTGTCGTCGGTGAACCAACCTTCTACCTCACCATCAATGGAGATGCCGTTGTCATCCCAGAAGGCGATCAGCTTACCCAAGCCCAGTGTGCCGGCCAGTGAGCAGGCTTCGTGCGAAATACCCTCCATCAGACAGCCGTCACCGAGGAACACATAGGTGTTGTGATCGACAATCTCATGACCCGGCTTGTTGAACTGTGCCGCCAGTGT
>JALUXN010000268.1 GCA_027018975.1 Mariprofundaceae bacterium
CCACTCGGCACGTGACACCTTTGCCGCGCTTAAGCGACGCGGGGTGCAGATGCAGGCCAAGCCGTTTGCCGTGGGCGTGCGCGCCGAGCATCCGCAGGCGTTGATTGATCAGATCCAGTTCGGCAGCCATGTCGGCCACCCCAAGCTGCGCGCGGCGGAGTACAGCCTGACGCATCAACATGACGATGCCGAGCTGGGGCGGCGCGGAGTCTATAGTTTCTGCATGTGTCCGGGCGGGCTGATTCTGCCCTCGCCGACCGAGCCGGAGATGATGGCGGTCAACGGCATGAGCAATGCCAAACGCGCCGGCCGCTGGGCGAACTCCGGCGTGGTGGTGCAGGTAACGCCGGAGGATGTGGCGCGCTACGGCATCGCGCACTCACCGCTGATGGGAGTGGCCTTCCAGCGCCAGATCGAGCGCGCCGCCTTCCAAGCTGGCGCTGGTCATTATGGCGCACCGGCAATGCGCCTCACCGATTTCATCGCTGCCAACGACCACCCCACACTCGCCACCACCCGCTTCAAACCGAATGCCATCGCCTGCAACCTGCACACCCTCTTCCCCGCGCCGATCAACCGCGCACTGGTGGCGGGCTTACGCGCCTTCGATCGCAAAATGCGCGGCTATGTCACGGATGAAGCGAACCTCTTCGCCGCCGAAACGCGCACCTCCTCACCGGTGCGGGTGGAACGCAACGCGCAGATGCAGAGCGTCAATGTCGCCGGTCTCTATCCGGTCGGTGAGGGCGCAGGCTACGCCGGCGGCATCGTCTCCGCCGCCGTCGATGGCATGAAAGCGGCGGCAGCGATTCTTAAGGCGTGCGTGTGATTGGAACTGTCACACAGACAATCGAATACAGTTCATTCCCGCGGGCTCTGTCGGACTTAGGGAAATCGTAGCAAGCAGGTGGGATGAACCACGGAGCACACAGAGTTCCACAGAGTAAACCTCGATATACAACCCCACGCTATACCCTCTGTAATAAAAGCTTCTGGTAACCATTCAGCCGCATACTGGAACTGTCCACTTCCACACCAACCATCATTTCCATGCTACACCAGCGTCATTTCCGCGAAGGCGGAAATCCATATGCACTGGATCGAATACATCCTACTGAGACAGCATGCCCGCCTGCGCGGGATGAGTAGTTGCTAGTGCGCTTGCCCTGCAATCAGCTGCTCGATGAGGCGTTGTAGCTGTGCTGGCGTGTATGGTTTTTGCAGGAATGCCGTCGGTTGATCGTCGGTGAATCGGGCGCGGATCTCCTCCTCGCTGTAGCCGGATGAGAGAATCACCGGCAGATCGGGGCGGATCTCATGCAGCGCTGCCAGGCAGCGGATACCATCCATCTTCGGCATGGTCAGATCGAGCAGTACGAGCGAGATGGTATCGCACTGTTCGCGGAAGCGGGCGACCCCCTCCACACCATCGTTGGCGGTGAGCACCGTCAATCCGAACGTCTCCAGCATCGAACGCGCCACATCACGCAGGCTGGCCTCATCGTCGATCACCAGCACTGTACCCCGGCAAGGCTGTGATGGCTGCGCGGTTGCCTCAGCATCTGCCGTGCCCGCAGGCTGTTGCCCCACCGGGAATGCCACCTGAATGGTCGTCCCATGACCAGGCTGCGAATCGATATGCAGCAGGCCGTGATGACCACGCACAATGCCCAGCATGGCGCTCATACCAAGCCCACGGCCGGTGAATTTCGTTGTAAAGAAAGGATCAAACATTTTGCTGATTGTTGTCTCATCCATGCCGCAGCCCGTGTCAATCACACGCAGATAAACAAAACGACCGGGCTGAATCTGCTCATGCTCGACACACGCCTGCAAAAACGCCTCGCTGACATCCATCACCCCGGTAATGATCGTGATCTGACCGGCCGCGTCACCAATCGCCTCAGCCGCATTGGTCAGCAGATTGAGTACAACTTGCTGCAGCTGCCCCACATCACCCTCGATCATGGGCAGATCGTCGCTCAACTGAAAGCTCACTTCGATATGTTTGCTGATCGCCACCGAGATGAGATCGGCCATCTCCTGCACCAGAGCGGAGAGATCGATCGGCTGAATCACAAACGAACCCTTGCCGGAGTAGGCGAGCATCTGCTGACAGATATTCGCCGCGCTCTTACTCGCCTGCTCAATCCCGTTGAGATGTTTGAACAGCGGAGATTGCGCATCCACATGGCGCTTACCGAGCATGGCATGGCCGAGAATCGCGGTGAGCAGGTTGTTGAAATCGTGGGCAATACCACCTGCCAAAACACCGAGCGATTTTACCCGCTCCAGATGCTGCAGCTTCTGCTCGGCCTGCTTGCGCTGGCTGATGTCGAAACCGTAGATGTTGCATTGCCCATCCTGCAGGCGGGTGATCTTCATCAGATACCAGCGCTCACCGGCCTGTAGCTCGAGATCGTGCACCACATGCGCCCCGCCCTCCGGCGACACACTCTCCTGCATGCTGTTATACACCTGCGCCAACTCGGTCGGCAACGGCTTGCCAACTGCCAAACCGATCTGCGCCGCCAAGTCGGCCGAGGCTGGATTCATGTAGAGCAGATGCCCCGTCGGTGAGACGCGCAGCACCGGCGAGGGGTTTTCGTCCGGAAAACGCGCCAGCGATTGCACCTCATCGGTACGCGCCTCCACAGCTTCCTCCAGCAATAGCGCATGTTTGCGCAGTCGAACACCGATCAGGATCAAGCCGAACACACCGGCCACCATCAGTAATGTAAAGGTGAAATGCACCCCGCGCATACTCTCGTTGACAATCTCCCGCTCATGATCCAGCGAGATATTCACCTCCAGCACGCCGCGCAGGTCACCGACATGCCAGTCGTGTTTGGGAGAGTCGAGGCGACTGTTGTGACACGCCACGCATGAGCTGCGCATCAGATCGGCAGTGGCGTAACGCAGCAGGTGTTCGCCGCGCACCGTTTCAACACGCATAAACGGTTTGTTGGGGTTCGCCTTCAGCGCCTGCAACGCATCACGCTCGAAACCGTCCAGCACTCGTTGTTTGCGCCATGGGAAGGGGTGATCACTGTAGAGGCGGGCATCTCTAAGTACCTTGGCCTGCGAGATATTTTTCAGCAGCTCCATGGTAAAGGTGGCGGGGAGCGGAATGGCGCCATCGACCTGTTTGTAGTCGTGCCGCATCTCCACCGCATGGGGGCGCAGCCGCTCTGTCACCTCGCTGGTATAGAGTGTGCGAAATTCACGCACAAAGCGCGAAATATCTTCCGCCACATGGCGGGCACTGATCAGCTCCACCCGTTGCCGCGCCTGAATCACCATCACAAACGCCGCGATCACACCCAGTGCGACAATCAGCGTAGCGACGGTGATTGTATGGCGATGCAGCAGCAGTGCAGTAAGTCGTTTCATCTCTCTCCCGAAAACACCCACGGAAACCATATGCCGCTTGTGGAGGAAATACAATTTGCACCGCCATCGGTCACCGCTAGTTTCGCTCACTGAGCATTGCACAGATTGTGCCGATGTCAAATTGTGTCGATATCAAACGGAGGTGATCGATGGCTATAGTGCGATGGGCGGTGGCGGCATGGCTGGCTTGCGTGGTGACAACCGCAGTGTGCGCGGCAGCCACGCAACCCGAGAGTCTGCTGGAGCAGCGCTACGCGCAAGAGCGACAACTGGAGCACGCGCCGTTCGTTATCCTGCCGCACAAGCCGAATTACATCCTGCTCGGCAGCTACAACACCCGCCCCAATCAGGCACCGTGGCAGGGCTTCGGCTATGGGGCGAAGCCGGTGCAACACTCCGAGATCAAGTTCCAGCTCAGCATTAAGATCCCGCTGATGCACGATCTCTTCCGCAGCGGTGACGGTCTCTATGCCGCCTACACCCAGAAGACGTTCTGGCAAGCCTACAACAAAAGGATCTCCTCCCCTTTCCGCGACACCAACTACAATCCCGAATTGTTCTATCGCACCCCTTTCAGCGCACAGATCAGTGCACTATCGCTGCACGCGCTCGCAGTCGGTTTCGAGCACGAATCCAATGGCCGTGCCGACCCGCTCTCGCGCAGCTGGAATCGTATCTACGGCGTCGCCTCCAGCAGCGTCGGCGATATCAATCTGATGTTGAAACTGTGGTGGCGCATCCCCGAGCCGGCGGCCAAGGATAACAATCCCGATATTCTCAACTATCTCGGCAATAGCGAGCTCTACGGCTACTACAAACGCGACGGCCACACCTTCGGCGTGATGTTCCGCCCCGCCTGGCGCGGCGGCTTCAAATCCGCCGTCCAGCTCGATTGGAGCTTCCCGCTATTCGGTAACGTGCAGGGCTATGTGCAGTGGTTCAACGGCTACGGCGAGAGTTTGATCGACTACAACCACTACAACAACACCATCGGCATCGGTGTGATGCTCAACAACTGGCTATAGGTTTTAGTTCCGCCCCGAAGAACCGAAGCCACCTGCGCCGCGTTCGGTCTCAGCAAATTGATCCACGATGTGAAACTGTGCCTGATAGATCGGCATGAACATCAGTTGCGCAATGCGATCACCGAGATGAATGACAATCGGCGCTTGGCCGCGGTTGAATGCGCCGATCATGAGCGGGCCGGTATAGGAGCTGTCGATCAGGCCGGTACCATTGGAGAGCACCAGCCCATGCTTATGCCCCATGCCCGATCTGGGCAGAATCACCGCCGCCACTTCGGGGTTCTCCATATGAATGGCAATACCGGAGGGGATGAGCTGCGCCTCACCAGGATCCAGTGTGAGCGTGGGCGTATCGATCATAGCTCGGAGATCCATCGCCGCTGAACCCGGATCCGCATATTGCGGCAGTGTGTAGGCGCCGGATTTAAGGCGTTCGTCGAGAATTTTCAATTGCACATTGATCGGCATGTCGATCCCTCCCTCACGGTATGCGTGCGCTGTACGATACAGATCATCGGCGCATGGGCGGAACACTACGGCGAGCCCGTCACAACACAATCCCGACCGAATTCATCGGATTTGTCATTGAGATTGATCGTCAATCGTTTACGATGCGGCGCAATTTTGTAAACAAGCATGATCTACATCTGAAAGCCGTGCACATCAATCAAGGAGTTATTATGAGTAAAAACTTTGTATTCACCTCGGAGTCAGTCTCCGAAGGGCATCCGGATAAGGTTGCGGATCGTATCTCTGACGGTGTGCTGGACGCGATTCTGACGCAGGATAAATATGCGCGCGTGGCGTGCGAGACGTTGGTGACCACCGGGCTGGCGCTGATTGCCGGTGAGATTACCACCTCGGCGGTGATCGATTATCAGGATGTGGTGCGCTCGGCGATCAAAGAGATCGGCTACAACTCGTCGGATATGGGCTTTGATTGGGAGTCCTGCTCGGTGCTGGTGTCGCTCGACAAGCAATCGGTCGATATTGCCCAGGGTGTGAACGAGGGCGAAGGGCTTGATCTCGATCAGGGTGCGGGCGATCAGGGCTTGATGTTCGGTTACGCGACCAACGAGACAGACGTGTTGATGCCGACAGCGATTCACCTCTCCCATCAGCTGGTCGCCAAACAGGCGGCGGTGCGCAAATCAGGCACGCTCGACTTCCTGCGGCCGGA
Source organism: Mariprofundaceae bacterium (assembly GCA_027018975.1). Taxonomy (GTDB): domain Bacteria; phylum Pseudomonadota; class Zetaproteobacteria; order Mariprofundales; family Mariprofundaceae; genus Mariprofundus. Next base: position 5,599 of record JALUXN010000268.1, read on the forward strand.
TGCCAAATCGCAGGTGACCGTGCGTTATGAAGCGGGCAAGCCGGTGGCGATCGATGCGGTGGTGCTCTCCACCCAGCACACGCCGGATGTGGAGCATGCGCAGCTCACTGAGGCGATCATGGATGAGGTGATCAATCCCGTTCTCGGCCCGACCAATCTGCTGCATGCGGATACCGAATATCACATCAATCCGACCGGTCGCTTTGTGATCGGCGGCCCTGTGGGTGACTGCGGCGTGACCGGGCGCAAGATTATCGTCGATACCTACGGCGGCTTCGGCCATCACGGCGGCGGTGCCTTCTCCGGTAAAGATCCGACGAAGGTGGATCGCTCCGCCTGCTACATGATGCGTTATGTCGCCAAGAACATCGTCGCTGCCGGCTTAGCGGATCGCTGCGAAGTGCAGGTTGCCTACGCCATCGGTGTGGCGCGTCCGTTGTCAGTGATGATCAACACCTTCGGCACCGGCAAGATTGACGAGAGCAAGCTCTCCGACATCGTTCGCGACGTCTTCGACCTGCGTCCGAAAGGCATTGTCCAGTCGCTCGACCTGCTGCGTCCGATCTACGCCAAGACCGCCGCTTACGGTCACTTCGGCCGCGAACTGCCGGAGTTCACCTGGGAGAAGACCGACAAGGTCGAGGCGCTGCGCGCCGCTGCCGGCCTCGCCTGACGCATTTTCCGCAACCAGTTCGACTGAGGAGCACTGCAGCGGGGTCGGTTTCATCTCTCCGCCAGGCTCGGTCATAAAATAGATCAACGGTGCTCATATTTTTATGTTCGGCAGTTTTTCGCCGAACCATCATAGGAGTATGAGAATGGCTGAATTTACAGACTATAAGGTGGCCGATATGTCACCGGAGACGATCGCGTGGGGGCGCAAAGAGCTCGCCATCGCCGAAACGGAGATGCCCGGCCTGATGGCGCTGCGGGAGAAGTATGGCGAGGAGAAGCCGCTCAAGGGCGCGCGTATCGCCGGCTCACTGCATATGACCATCCAGACCGGCGTGCTGATCGAGACATTGACGGCGCTGGGCGCTGAGGTGCGTTGGGCATCATGCAACATCTTCTCCACCCAAGACCACGCGGCGGCGGCAATTGCGGCGGAGAATATTCCCGTTTACGCCTACAAGGGCGAGTCGCTGGAAGATTATTGGGAGTACTGCCACAAGATCATGGAGTGGCACGACGGCGGCACGCCGAACATGATCCTCGACGACGGTGGCGACGCGACACTGCTGCTGATTCTCGGTGCCAAAGCGGAGAACGATCCTTCCGTACTCGATAATCCATCCTCCGAGGAGGAGGTCGCACTCTTCGCCTCCATCAAAAAACGCCTCGCCGAGCAGCCGGGCTACTACAGCAACCGCCGTGACGCGATCAAGGGCGTCACCGAAGAGACCACCACCGGCGTACACCGCCTCTATCAGATGCAGGAGAGTGGCGACCTGCCGTTCCCGGCCATCAATGTGAATGACTCGGTCACCAAATCGAAGTTCGACAACCTCTACGGCTGCCGCGAATCGCTGCTCGACGGCATCAAGCGCGCCACCGATGTGATGGTCGCCGGCAAGATCTGCGTCGTGCTCGGCTACGGCGATGTCGGCAAGGGCTGCGCGCAGGCGTTCAAGGGCATGGGTGCCACGGTATGGGTCACCGAAATCGACCCGATCTGCGCACTGCAGGCGGCGATGGAAGGGTACCGCGTCGTCAACATGGATGAGGCTTGTAAACTGGGCAATATCTTTGTTACCACCACCGGCAACTACCATGTCATCACCCATGATCACATGGTGGCGATGCCCGATCAGGCGATCGTCTGCAACATCGGCCACTTTGATAACGAGATCGATGTCGCCAGCCTGCGCCAGTACAAGTGGGAGAATGTGAAGCCGCAGGTCGATCAGATCATCTTCCCGGACGGCACACGCATCACCCTGCTGGCCGAAGGGCGGCTGGTGAACCTAGGCTGTGCGACCGGTCACCCGAGCTTTGTAATGTCCAACTCCTTCACCAACCAGACACTGGCGCAGATGGAGCTCTTCAATCAGAGTGGCGAGTATGAGGCGAAGGTCTATACGCTGCCGAAGCATCTCG
>JALUXN010000269.1 GCA_027018975.1 Mariprofundaceae bacterium
CGATGGCATCGGACCGGAGATTGTGCGTGAGGCGGTGAAGGTGCTGGAGGTGCTGAATCGTTCGTTCGGGCTCGACGCCACATGGCAGGAGGGCGCCATCGGCGGTGCCGGTTATGAGGCAGCCGGTGATCCGTATCCGGCAGCGACGCGCAAGCTGGCGCACGATTCCGATGCCGTGCTACTCGGCGCCGTCGGCGGGCCGCAGTGGGAGGCGCTCGATAAACCGCTGCGGCCGGAGGCTGGGCTGCTCGGTATCCGCGAAGATCTCGGCCTGTTTGCCAACTATCGGCCGACCAAGGTGCATTCGCAGCTGCTCGATGCCTCTACACTGAAGCCGGAAGTGATCGACGGCGTTGATATTCTGGTGGTGCGGGAGCTGGTCTCCGGCATCTATTTCGGCCAGCCGCGCGGCATTGAGACACGCGACGGCGAGCGTTACGGCTTCAACACTATGGGCTACAGCGAGTCGGAGATCCGCCGCATCGGCCGCACGGCATTTCAGGCGGCGCGGCTCCGCTCCGGCCGCGTTTGCAGTGTGGAGAAGGCCAATGTGCTCGATGTCTCCGAGCTGTGGCGCAGTGTGATGATTGAGCTGCACGCGAGCGAGTTTCCGGATGTGGAGCTGTCGCACATGTATGTCGATAACGCGGCGATGCAGCTGATCCGCAATCCGCGCCAGTTTGATGTGATTGTGACCGGCAATCTCTTCGGCGATATTCTCTCGGACGAGGCATCGATGCTGACCGGCTCGATCGGCATGTTGCCGTCAGCCTCCTTGGGTGAGGAATATGGCATGTATGAACCGATTCATGGTTCCGCCCCCGACATTGCCGGCGAGGACAAGGCCAATCCGTTGGCGACGATTCTCTCAGTGGCGATGATGTTGCGCTTTTCACTGGATCGAGCCGACTTGGCTGATCGGGTGGAGCAGGCGGTGGAGAATACGCTGGATGCCGGTGTGCGCACAGTCGATCTCGCCTTCTCCGGTGAAGATGCGGTGAGCTGCTCGGCGATGGGAGATGCGGTCTGCGCCGCGCTGGAGGCGTTGGCATGAGTAAGCCTTTCCTGCCTGAACAAACGGGCTACACGGTGGCTGTCGTGGGTGCGACCGGCGCGGTCGGCCAGACAATGTTATCCATTCTGGAGGAGCGCAAGTTCCCTGTTGCTGATCTCATTCCGCTCGCCTCCAGCCGCAGTGCCGGCGCGCAGGTGACCTTTCAGGGGCGCGACTACACGGTGCAGGATCTGGCGGCATTTGATCCGACCGGTGTCGATATTGCGCTCTTTTCGGCCGGTGGCGGCACCTCTCTGGAGCATGCGCCGCGTTTTGCCGAGGCGGGCTGCTATGTGGTCGATAATTCGAGTGCTTGGCGCATGGATCCATCCATCGCGCTGGTGGTGCCGGAGGTCAATCCGCATGCGCTGGAGATGGCGCGCGAGAATCGCATCATCGCCAACCCCAACTGCTCGACCATTCAGATGGTGGTGGCGCTCAAGCCGCTGCATGATGCGGTGCCGATTGAGCGGGTGGTGGTCTCCACCTATCAGGCGGTGAGCGGCGCCGGTGGCAAGGCGATGGATGAGCTGGCCAAGCAGACTGCGCAGCTGCTCAACGCGCAGCAGGCGGAGGTGAATGTCTTTCCGGCGCGCATCGCTTTTAATGTCATCCCCCATATCGATGTGTTTATGGATGATGGCTACACCAAAGAAGAGCGCAAGATGATCGATGAGACGGCCAAGATCATGGAGGCTGATTTCGCGGTGACCGCGACGACGGTGCGGGTGCCGGTCTTTTATGGCCACTCCGAGGCAGTCAATGTCACCTTCACCGGGCCGATGAACGCCGAACGCGCGCGTGAACTGTTGGCGGATGCGGAAGGGGTCTGCGTGGTCGATGATCCGGCTGGCGAAGATTACCCGATGCCGAGCGAGGCGGCCGGTAGCGATCCAGTCTGGGTCGGGCGTATTCGCGACGATCAATCTTGCGCCAACACATTGCATTTGTGGGTGGTCGCCGATAATGTGCGTAAAGGCGCGGCGCTCAATGCGGTACAGATTGCAGAGCTGTTGATTCGTCAGAATTGAGTCGTGACGGAGCGGGCGCGGGGCGTGCGAATAGCTGTTTGGCGGCCGACGAGCTGCTCAACTGGCTGCCCAACCCGCGCCGAGGAGGGATGATGCGTATGAGATCACGAATCATATCAGCATTGAAACAGACCCTGTTGTTGCTCGGCTGCTGCATGATGTCGATGCAAACAGCTGCAGCCGTCTCACTGGGCAAGATCGAGGTTGCCAGCCATTTGGGCGAGCCGTTTTTCGCGCAAATCGCACTGCATTTGACTGCCGATGAATCACTCAGCCGTGACGCGGTAAGCGTAGCCACACCGACGGACTACAACATTTTCGAGGTCTATCGTGATGACGTAGTGGATCAAATCAGCGTCAATCTCGTGCATAGCCAGCAGGGCGATCAAATTCGCCTTGAATCGAAGCAGCCGATCCATCAACCCTTTTTCAATCTTATTCTCAAAATCCGCGCCGGACGGGTCTCCCGCTTCAAAAAGTATCCGGTCATGCTCGACCTACCAACGGTCGCAGCTGCATCGCTCGCACAGCCTGCCACATCTCCCAAGTCAACAGCATCAGCCCCTGAAGCCGCCAGCAGCGCCAGCGGAGTCAGCAACTGGGCGCGCATCCAACGTTATGGGCCGATTGTCCACGGCGACACGCTCTCCACGGTGGCTGAACGACTGCGCGTAGATCAGCGATACAGTCGCAAACAGGTGATGGTGGCACTATTTGAGAAAAACCGCAGCGCATTTGATCAGCAGAATATGAATTTGATGAAGGCGGACTCCTTCCTTGACGTACCGACAGCTGCAGAGGTGGAGCGACACGATCGCACAGCAGCCGCGGAGATCTACGCCACACATGCGAAGGCATGGCAGCAGCTCAAACATCTGCCGCGCTATGCTAAAGAGGCCGAAGCGCAGAAGCATCGCTACACAACCCGCATTTCTGTTGGTGAGATGGCCGTTGGCGAACGCAACCGTTCAACCAGTTCACCCACACCGACAGCAGCCAAGCCGACAGTCGCACAATCGCCTGCGTCTTCGGACAACAATACATCCGCAACACCCGCCCCATCTGCCTCGCCCAAGTCATCGGATCAGACACCAGATCAGCGACAATTGGCAGCACTGGCTGAGCAGAACCGCCAACTGCAGCAGCAGCTATTGGAGCGCGATCAGGTGATTGCCGCACTGAAATCGAATCTGCCAGCCAGCAAATCGACACCATCGGCCGATGAGCGGCGCATCAAGCATCTGGAGATCATGCTGGCGCAGATGCAGCAGCAGCTCCAACAGGAGCGGGCGCGCCATGACTCGCTCTTCGGTGATAGCGATACACAGCGCATGCTGATTCTGGGCTTGGCCGCGCTGGTGGTTCTGCTGTTGATCGCATTACTGCTGCAACGCAAACAGCGTAGGGGGAGTACAGCCACTCCGGATGCGCCATCAGCGAAGGAGTCGGCAGCGGTCACGGAAGCGCAGGATAAAGCGGAACAGGCAGAGCCGGCTGTGCGTGGTCAACCCGTCGATCAGCCTGTCGAGCCACCCGCGCCGCATCCTGATTCCGTGCCCACCGCTGCGCCTGCAGCAGAACCTACCCCCGAACCGACTCCTGAGCGCACCACCGAAGCAGTCGCGACTCCCGAACCCACGCCAGCACCACGCGAAGCAGCAGCGGGTGACACTGTGGATCATCTTGTCGAGGCGGCCGCCTATCTGCGTTACGGCATGGATGAGGAGGCGCTGCAGCAGTTGGACTTGGCCATCGCGCAGCAGCCGGATCGGCCGGACGCTTACGTGAAAAAGGCAGAACTGCTGAGTAAACGTGGTGAGCAGCAGATGCTGCAGGCGTTGATGGCGGCAGCGACAGCGGCGCTATCAATCTCCGATCTGGAACAGGTCAAGCGCGTCGTGGAGCCTGCTGCCGCAGTCAGCATGGAGGCGATGGAGATCGCTGCTGATGCGCTGCAAGCAGATAGCGTGGAGGGCGTGCTTACCCCGTCAGCGAACGAAACTGATGCCGATAGCGACGAAACAGATAATGGCGGGCTGGATTTCAATCTCTCCGATCTGGATGCCGAAGCACTCGACGCGCTCTCCGCGCTGGAAGAGACGGCAGAGCAACCGGCCGAAGCGGATGCGGGCGATCTGGACTTTACTGTTGCGGAGGAGGGTAGCGACAGCGGTGATCGGCGCGAAGAGACGCTGGATGAGACCCATAAGCGGATCGCAACCATTCAACCGGTGGAGGATCACAATCCCGCACATGCTGAGCCGCTCGAGATGCCCAGCCATATCGCTGAGGCAACCGTTGATCTCTCCGCATCAGTCGCAGCTGAGGATGACTTGGAGGGCGAGCTGAATGCGTTGCTGACCGAACTCTCCGATGACGATGCTGAGACAACGACGCCCGACGATACAGCGCCGGGCGAGGTGGCTGTCGATCTTTCTGCGACAGATGCCGTCAACGCAGCAGATGCGCCGGCAGTGGATGAGTCTCCGGCCAGTGAACCACTCGATGAGTCCGATCCGGCACGCAAACTCGATGCACTGCTGGAAGCGCTGGAAGACGATGACGAGGAACAGAAAAAATCGTAACAGCTTGCCGCACGCCTTCCAGACGCATTGCACTGTTTTACACCACCGCTTCAGCCATGCTGACGGCGTGATCTACTGACCGCTCTCTGCATGCGTTGGCTCTTTTCCCATCCGCCTATTACACGATTGTTATTGGGTTTGTCGCTGATGATTGCCGCTGCGCGACTGCATGGCATGGCAGGGCTGCTGTTGATCAGTCTGCTGGCACTCAGTCTGCTGCGCGGTGTCGATGGTGACTGGCGCACAACCCTGCGCCTCTATCGTCTGCTGCGCTGGTTTGTCTTGCCGACACTGCTGCTGCATGCTTTTTTTTCGCCCGGAGAGCTGTTGTGGCCGGAACTATCCTCTCTACCGATCAGCCGCGAAGGAGTACAGCACGGTCTCTGGTTGAGCCTGCATCTGCTGGCACTTTTTGCGACGGCGCTACTGCTCTTCCGGCTGTTGCGCTGGCCTGAGTGGCTGGCGCAGCTGCTCAAACTGCCATGGCTGGGCGAGTATCTACTCATCCGCATCTGGATGATCGCTGCGCTGCGGCGTGGCGTTGCCGCACTGCTGAGCGGATTGCAGGCCGATTTCAAACTGCGTGGTCGCTGGTATCAGCTGCCGCAGTTGTTGCTCGCCGCCTGTCGGGATGTGCTCGACTATGCGGCAGCATTTGGTGAACAGCTCTGGTTACGCTGGCCGCAGCAGCTGCATGTGGAGCAGCCGATGACGCTGCCACTGCAGCAACAGAGTGGGGCGGCTACGACCATCACGCTGCTGTGCCTCCTTGCAGGCAATGGCGCGTTCTGGTGGCTGTTTCAGTGAGTTCGGCAACCATGGGTGGGGCGCGGCAGCGGATCGCCATGGTGGTGGAGTTCGATGGCCGGCCGTTTCACGGTTGGCAGCAGCAAAAAAACGCAGTGTCGGTGCAGCAGATGCTGCAAACTGCGCTGCGGCAGATCGAGGGCAGGGCGGTGTTGGTGGAGGCGGCGGGGCGCACCGACGCCGGCGTGCATGCCGAGGCGATGCTGGTGCATGCGGACATCTCCGCAAAGCGTTGGCAGCGCTCGCATCTCGCCTATCTACACGGCTGCAATAGCTTGTTGCCGGAGTCGATCCGGGTGATCGGTCTGCGCGCGGTGGCAGATGATTTCCATGCCCGCTTTCACTGTCTCGGGCGTGCTTACACCTACCGCATCTGGAATCGCAACACCGCCTCGGCACTGCAGCAATGGCGTCATTGGTGGATGCCGCGCCCGCTCGATCTGACGGCGATGCAAGCTGCTGCGTCCAGCTGTATCGGCAAGCATGACTTCAGCGCCCTGCGTGCAGCAGGCTGCCAAGCCCCCAGTGCTGTCAAAACCATTCGCACACTTAGCTTACAGCGCCATGGCGCGTGCATTGAACTGCATGTCGCAGCCGATGGCTTTCTCTACCATATGGTGCGCAATCTGGTTGGTAATCTGGTGGAAATTGGCACCGGCAAACGCGCGCCCGAATCATTATCTGCGCTACTGGCGGCTGGCGACCGCAGTCTCGGCGCGGCGACTGCACCAGCGCACGGCCTCTACTTTGCCAATGCCGAATACGCCGATTTTCAAGCTGTCGATTTAATCGGGCAGGTGTGAGGCTTCTATCTGCCGCACACCTGTTGCCAGAGGGCAATGATCTCTCTATTTGCAGGCGGCATCGGATATTGCGACCACTGCTCGGGGAGTACCCATGCGTGTGCGGCAGATTCAATGCTTTCAGATCGTACATCATCGTTGGCGCTGCAGTGGCAGCGGTAGATATGGAAACTCAACAGTCGGTCAGGGTAGGGGTGATCGAATTGGCCGAGTGGTTGCCAACGCTTGCCGATGATGCCGGTTTCCTCCAGCAGCTCCCGCGCAGCGGCAGCTTGCGGGGATTCTCCCACTTCGATTTTTCCACCGGGGAAGGACCAGAGATCGCCGCAGTGCTGATCGCTGCGCCGTTTGAGTAGCAGCACCCGCCCTTGATCGTCGAAGGGGAGGGCTAAGGCGATGGCTTGCTGGATGGGCTGACTGCTCAGGTGCGGTACTCCGCGTTGATGGTGATGTATTCATGCGTCAGATCGCCTGTCCAGACGGTCGCCTCGGCGCTGCCCATGCCAAGGTCGAGGGTGATAGTGAAATCATCCTGGGCAAAGATGGCCATGCCGTCGGCGTCGCGGTAGTCGGGGTGGAGGTTGCCGTGTTCCATCATCAGCACATCGTCGCAGCGCAGCGAGATCGCATCCGGATCAAACGCCACACCGGCATTGCCGGCGGCAGCGACAATGCGTCCCCAGTTGGCATCGGAGCCGGCGAAGGCGGTCTTGACCAGTGGCGACACCGCAATGGTGCGGCCGACATGGCGCGCCTCCGCCTCGGTGGCTGCGCCGGTGATGCGGATGGTCACAAACTTCGTCACCCCTTCGCCATCGCGGACAATCATCTGTGCCAGCTCGATGCAGAGCTCGGTCAGTGCCGCCTCAAATGCCTCGATCTCCTGCAACGGCGCGTGGCCCAAGCCGAGACCGCTGGCGAGCAGATAGACGGTGTCGTTGGTGGAGGTGTCGCCATCGACGGATATCGAGTTGAAGGAGAGATCGGTGGCGCGCTTGAGCATCGGCTGCAGCTGCGCCTGTGTGAGCGGGGCATCGGTGGCGATAAAGCCGAGCATGGTCGCCATGTTGGGGTGGATCATGCCGCTGCCCTTGCTGATGCCAGTGATGGTGTAGTCGCCGACACGGCGTGACGCCCATTTGGCGAAGGTGTCGGTGGTGCGGATGGCGTGGGCGGCATCATCCCAATGCGCCGCGCAGCGGGCGGCATCGTGGATGCCGGCCTGAATACGTTCGATCGGAAAGGGGGTGCCGATGACGCCGGTGGAGGCGGAGAGGATCGCTGCTGGCGCAACATCAAGAGCGGTCGCGGCG
>JALUXN010000270.1 GCA_027018975.1 Mariprofundaceae bacterium
ATGTTGACCGAAATCACTCGACGTGTGTTGACGTCTCCGAAAATATGCAAACACATCGGCTGCTCGGAAGAGGAGTTTGTGCACTTTGTTTCATTGCTTCGAATACATGGTGAGATTGTCAATGTTGATTGTGTATACCGTTGTGCCTCGAGATGCAGACGAACATTCCGTTCTGGCTGTTTGAAGGTTGCTCATGTGGATTGTCTGGTCAGTGCGTGAGCAGGATTGTTATGTCTGAAAGCGCATGATGCCATCGAGGCAATCGCTGCTTTTTCAGATCGAATATGATATTTCGAATGTCAGGGCATAGATCGCTAAACGATCGCGACACTAAATGTCGCATGGGCGATTATCCTGGCCCGATGTTCATCCGGTGTGAGCTGTTTGGTGGCTGGTCGGTGATTTCTAGCCTTGCGGTTGGGTGATTGAGGGAGGGGTGATGAAGATCAGATTTGGCATGGGACTCGATGGTGGTTGCTGGCCGGAGTTTGAGCCGGGGCAGCAGGCGGTGATCGGGGAGGCGGTTCTCGGATCGGTCGGGTTGATCAGGGTGCTTGAAACTGCGCTGGGGCTGGTGGCTGATGATGCACCGGAGGCGCTGCGGATTCGCCGCTATATGGAGCGCATCCAGTCGCTGCCAGCCGGTTCGAGATTTTACAGCAGCTCCTTTGATGCCGATGCCTGGGCGACGGCGCGGGAGCTGTTGCAGTGGCGCGATACGCTGGTGATGCATGGCTGGCAGGCGGATAGTGGCGCGCCGGAACGCATTGCGGCGCTGGCTGAGATTGAGCATGCCGATACGCAGTTACCCGATGGTCTGGCTGACCGTTTTCAGCATGTGGTTGGCGAACTGAGAAATTCGCCACCACTGCCCATTCGTCAGATTGCGGTTGAGGAACCGTTGGCACTGTTGCCTACGCCGTGGCGGCAGATGCTGGAGCTGCTTACGCAGTGCGGTGTGGCGTTGGATCAGGCACATCCCGCAGCTGGCGAATCGAAAACGCCTCTGGAAGAGATTGTGCTACTGGAGTCCGAGCATCTTTGGCCATTGGCGCAAACAGTGGCGGCGTGGATTGCTGGTAGCAAAGATCAGGCGGGCACGGCGCTGCTCTGTCAGCATGGCAGTGAAGCATTGGATCAGGCACTGCATGGGAATGGGCTACCGGCTACAGGTCAAGTGTCGAAGAGCGCGCAGCTCGGCGTATTCCAACTGTTGCCGCTGGTATTGGAGAATCTTTGGCGGCCGGTGCGCATTGAGCGACTCATGGAGCTGCTCTCAGTGCCGCTATCGCCGGTGCCAGGCTTTGCTGCGCGCGCATTGATTGCCGCCATTGCCAAGGAGCCAGGTCTGGAGGGCGGTAAGTGGCGCGATGCGCTGACGCAGATCAGGGAGAAAAAGCGCGGCTATCTGATCCATGATGGCCTTGCCGAGGATGCTGCCGAACAGCAAGCGCAGGCGTTTGCCGACGATCTCGATCACTGGCTGCGCCGCTCGCGCAGTGATGCTGATGCCGAGGCATCGACGGCAACGATCATCCCGGCCATTCAACGCCTGATTGCGCATCTGGCCGGCTGTATCAGCAAGGAGCCGCAGGCTGCGATCGCCATGGGGCACTGCCGCGATCTGCTCCGGGTGCTGGAGGGGATGGATAGCATCAGTAAACCGCTGCTTGAGCGCATTGTTGATGATCTGATCGGCCCCGGGCGTGCGGCGGGCAATTTGCGTGAGGCGGCTCCTTGGGGTGTGATTGACAATGCGGCGCAGCTGATCGCGCCAGTCGATACGGTGATCTGGTGGGGCTTTACCGATACATCCGCGCCGGCTGAAGAGGTATGGAGCGTGCAAGAGCGGGAGTGGTTGGCCGCTCACGGCGTGCAACTCGATCGCGCGCAACTGGGCCGTTCGCGTGAGCGTTTTTATTGGCATACGGTCTTGCAGCGCTGCAGACGGCTACTGCTCTGTCGGCCATTGGAGGTGGATGGTGCAGTGGCGCCGGTGCATCCGTTCTGGTTTGACATTGAGTCTGATCGCACACTGCAGCGCTCTGTTCAGCGTCAACAGGCGGTTGATCTGTTGACCGAAAACAACCCGCAGTTGATGGGTGTGGCGCTGTCGCTGGAGGCTGCCAAATCGCGCTCACCCTGGCCTGTCACTCCGATTCGTCAGGTGGCGCCATCGCCCGACTTCAAACCGGAAAAACTCTCTCCGACATCGATCGGCAGTCTGTTCGGATGCAATTTCAAATGGCTGCTGGAGACGTTGGGCATTCGCTCATCTGACATGATGCGCTTTCCTGAAGAGAGTGCGATGATCGGCACACTGGCGCATCAGGTGCTGGAGGATGTGTTCAGCACTGGCGCGATTCCCGATCCGAAGACGGCGGCAGACACCGCAGCCAAACGCTTTGCAATCCGTGCGCCGGAAATGGCGGCTGAACTGCTGCTGCCGGAGAATCGCTCGGAGTATGCGGGGATGCGTGAGCGGCTCGCTGAGGCGGCAGCCGATGTGGCTAGACGTTTTGCTGATGCCGGCTTCGTGCGGCTTGCATGCGAGGAGTGGATCAGCACCAAACTGGATGACATCCCGGTCAACGGGCGTGCGGATGTGATCGCCTATGATGCCGATGACAATCCGCACATTATCGATTTCAAATACTCCTTCAGCAGTAATTTCTATCGCGACAAAATCAAAAAGGGGCGCGACGTGCAGCTGATTACTTATGCCCGCATGCTTGGCGAACGCCCGCGTCCGGTGGCCTACTATCTGGTGCCGAAGCGGGAGATGTTGACCAATTCATCGGCCTTTGCGGTGGAGACTATCCAGAGTACCGCCAGCGGCGATGATGGCTGGCAGCGGGTGCGCAAAGGGGTCGCTGCGGCACTGGGTGCGATACGTAACGGGGAAGTGACTGCCGCGGGTCTATTCAGCAAAGATGAGCTGAAAGAACGTGAAAAAGCGTGCGAAGCAGATGGCGGCATCTATCTCGATCCACCTTGCCGCTTCTGCGATTTCAAGGCGTTGTGTGGACTGAATGCAAAAGGTGACGACGATGAATAATCTGAAATTGATCAGTGCAAGCGCCGGTTCCGGCAAGACATATTCGCTGACCAAAATGGTGCTTGAAGCGGTTATTGATGGTGTCGCGCCTGAGCGGATTATGGCGGTCACCTTCACCAACAAGGCGGCGGCTGAGTTGAAGGAGCGGATTCGCCAAAAGCTGGTGCAGCCGGAGGCTGAGTGGATTGCCGAGAAGAATCTCGATTCGACACAGTTGCAGCAGTTGCGTGAGCAGGCTGCCTCGCTCTCGGATGCTTATGTCGGTACGGTGAACAGTATCTGCGCCCGATTGCTGCGTGAATTTGCCTTTGCAGCCGGGCTCTCTCCGGCCATCGACATATTGCCGGAAGAGGAGGCGGATCGACTGTTTCGGCTGGCTGTCTCCCAGGAATTGAGTCAATACTACCCGGCGCTCAGCGCACCCGCTCGCCGACTGGGGCGCGATGGTAGCGGTAGCGGATATGCTAAAAAACCGGACTGGCGCAATGATGTGAAAACGCTGGTCAACTTGGCACGCGCCAATGGGTTGCGCGCATCCGAGCTGAACGCGATGGCTAACGACTCTGTGGCGGGGTTGGCGGCATTGCTCGGCAATGTGTCGCAATCGCTCAATAGTGATGAATTGCTGCAGCGGGTCGATGCTGTGCTTGCCGAAATTCTCGGGCTTGAGGATACGACCAAGGGTACAAGGGATGCAGTTTCATACCTGCGCAAAGTCGCGCATGCCCTGCGTCACCACTATGCGACTTGGGCCGACTGGAGCGGGCTGGCGAAACTGGAGGCAGGCAAGAGCAGCGGCGCGAATGACTGCCTCGATGCGGTTCGTGAATATGCGCTCAAGGTGCAGCATCACCCTGAACTGCATGCGGATGTCAAACAGGTGATCGAAGGGGTGTTTGCCTGCGCGGCGGAATCGCTGGAGAGCTTTGATCGCTATAAACGGGTCAATGGGCTGATGGATTTTGTTGATCAGGAGAGCAAGGTGCTGGAGCTGCTGGATCACGACGATGTGCGTCAGCGGATCAGAGAGCGCATCGATCTGTTGATGGTCGATGAGTTTCAGGATACCAGCCCGATCCAATTGGCGCTGTTTACCCGTCTGAGCGGGTTGGTGGATCGCTCGGTCTGGGTAGGTGACCAGAAGCAGGCAATTTACGGCTTCAGAGGCACCGATCCGGTATTGATGGATCGGGTGATCGATCAGCTGCGCGACGATCAGCTCGTTGTATTGGAAAACTCATGGCGTTCGCGCAAAGGGTTGGTCGATTTCACCAATGCGGTGTTTGCGCAGGCATTTGCGCCGATGGCTGCTGAACGCATCCGGCTGAACGCGAAACGGTCGGAGCCGGACGAACTGGGTGAGCCGCTTGCCGTCTGGCGCATTCATGGTGACAACAAGCTACAACGCGCCGATGCACTGGCTGCAGGCATTGCCGGGCTGTTGAAACATGCAGACGACTGGAAGGTTGCCGATCGTGAGGATGGTTCGATTCGTCCGCTGCGCGCCGGTGATATTGCCGTGCTCTGTCGGTTGAATGATAACTGTGGCGAGGTTGCTGAAGCGCTGGGACGCTATGGTATCTCCGCCTCATATGGACGGGGTCAGCTCTTTTCCGAGCCAGAGTGCGCGGCGGTGTTGGCTGGTTTGCGACTGCTGGTTGACGATCAAGACACGCTGGCGCTGGCCGAGCTGGTACAGTATTTGCCGGATCATACGTCGGCATCATCATGGCTGGATGCGCTGATTGAGCAGCGGGATCAGGCGTTCGACGTTTGGAAAGCCGATGAACGCATCCAGCGGCTGCTGGCGCTGCGCGATCAGGTGACTGCACACGCGCCGCTGGAGTTGATGCAGATGGTGGTCGATCTGCTGGATGTGCGCCGTGATATGTATGGTAGCGCCGATCCGAAGCAGTGTTTGGCCAACCTCGAAGCGCTGGAGCAGTGGATTGGCCAGTATCAGGATAGTTGTAAGGCGCGCCATCAGGGTGCCAGTTTGCCCGGATTGATCTACTGGCTCGCCTGTCAGGAGGATGTCAATCAGCCGGAGGGACGGGGCGAGCAGACGGTGCAGATCATCTCCTATCATAGATCGAAGGGGCTGGAGTGGCCGCTGGTGATTCTGTTTGATCTCAATTCAGCAGCAAAGTATTCGCCGTTCGGTGCGCATGTCCACGCGGATGGTGCGTTTGATCCGGAGCAGCCGCTGGCGAACCGGCATATCCGCTACTGGCCACAACCATTGTCCGGTAAGGATTTGCCTTTTATCGAGACGGTCGAGGCATCGGAGCCCTATCAGCAGGCGATGGAGCGCGAGCTGGCTGAGCGGAAGCGGCTGATGTATGTCGGCATGACTCGGGCGCGGGACTATCTGATTTTGACGCAACCGAGAGGTTCGCGAGCCGGTGATACGCTCTGGCTGACGGATCTGATTCCGGATGCTGATGCGGCAATCACACTGCCCGAGCCGGATGACCAAACGCCGGCGATTGGCGTGGGGGAAGCGCGTTTTTCCTGCTTGAGTCAGCAGTGCTATGCGCAGGAAGAGGCGGAACAGATCGGCAGGAACCAATCGCAGTGGCATCTGCCGCCGGCACGCCTGCCGGATACGCCGCATGCCCCCTATGCGGTTGTGCCCAGTCAGTTCGATTTGTTGCTGGGTGAGTCTGGCTGCGCGGATGCGCCGATCACGCTTGGCGAGCGCACGCTGCTGCCGGCGGATGTGGATATGGTGCATGTCGGCGAGGCGGTGCACGCCTTGTTTGCGGCAGATCGCACTGATCTGGATCGCGAGCAGCGCATGGCAGTTGCGGCATCGATCCTCTCAGGCTGGTCGGTTGAAGGGATGTTGACGGCTTCGCAGCTGATCGATTTCAGCGACCGCTTGCATACCTGGATCACTGCGCAGTGGCCTGATGCGACGGTTCGCAAAGAGTGGCCGATGCGCATGTGTATCGGCGAGCAGGTGGCGCATGGCTGGATCGATATGGTGCTGGAGCTGCCACAAGGCTATATCGTGATCGATCACAAGAGTTACGCCGGCGATGCGCCAGCAGAGAAGGCGTCATCCTATGCCGGGCAACTGGCGGCCTACAAACAGGCGATCGAGCAGGCCAGTGGCAAGCCGGTGCTGCAAACGCTGATTCACATGCCGCTGCAGGGGATGATGATCCCGCTGCGATGCGATGGTTAAACAGAAAAAGACCAAAATCGCCACCATCAAGCCGGGCGATATCAAGGTGCGTAAAAAGTGCGCGCCGTCGACACAGGTGCAGAAATCGCCGAAGGATTATGATCGCGAGCAGCGCAAGCGAGATGATCGCAAGGAGATGCTTGATGCAGACGTCTGAGAGACGCAGGGCGCTATTCGATGCTCAGGTTGAGGTTGATCAGAAGCGAGAGTAACCGATTGAAGTGATCGAGGGCAAATTGCAACAGAGTACGCGCCGGCAAGAGCTGTTTCTATGCGCTGGAGGCTGACATGACAGAGCCAACCATTGTTTGCCCGAAATACACAGCTGAGATTAAGTTTGCGGAGTTATTGGAGGCATTATTATGAATTTGACGCATATTGATGAGCTGATAGAAAAGTTTGACCATTTTGAAGGCATCTACAGGCGCAAAGAGATGGAGGAGGCGCTGACGCTGAAAGATGAGATCACTCCCCGCTTACTTGGCATTCTCGAAACAATTATTGACGACCCTGAGCGTTATGCCCGCGAAGCGCACTTCGCCAACAACTATGCTGTCGCGCTGCTGGCTCATTTTCAGGAACCGGCGGCTCATCTGCCGATCATTCGCGCCTTTTGCATCCCGGAGGTTCCAAGGGAAGAAATTTGGGGTGATATGGTGACCGAAACCCTGCCGATCCTGCTTGTTCAAACCTGCAATGGTCAATTTGATGCCATCAGGGCGCTGGTCGCCGATAGAGAAGCGCCTGAATACGTGCGCGGCGCTGCTGTTGATGCTCTGACTTATGCAGTGGCGCAGGGCGTGCTTGAGCGCGAAGATGTGGTTCTTTTTCTCTCGGGGCAATTCACCGGCGCCGAGGCGGGTTTGGATTCGGATTATTGGAGCAATATCGCTTCCGCCATCAGTGATATCCACCCCGATGGCGCTATGGAAGTCATCCGCAAGGCTTATGCCGACGGCCTTATAAATCCCGGTTATGTCGCCCTGGAATCGATCGAAGAGGATATGGCAGACAGTAAGGAAGAGGTGCTCGCCCGCTTTCAGGGTTGGGTGGATGGTCGATTCCCCCAAGATGTTCATGGCTATCTGTCGTGGTTCGCCTGTTTCGAGAAAAGAATCCCGAAGAAGGTGAAACCACATGTGGATTGCACGCACAAGGCGCAACAGAACAAAAAGAAAAAGAACCGAGCCAAAAACAAGCAGGCGAAAAAAGCCCGCAAAAAGAGCCGTCGGTAACAAAATCGGCACGATCAAACCGGGTGATGTGAAGGTGTTCAAGAAGAGTCCGCCGCCGGCACAGGTGCAGAAGTCGC
>JALUXN010000271.1 GCA_027018975.1 Mariprofundaceae bacterium
AGCCGCCCACTTCTGCAGCACCGCTTTGGGCACGAATGAAACCGGGATGCCAGCCTGCTTGGCCAGATGGATCAGCTCATTCAGGCGCGGATGTCGCTTGCCCTGCTCGATCATGAGTGCATCCACACTATCACCGGCTGCCAGCGCATGTTTGACGGCGTGGATGCCAGCGATATGGCTCATGCTGCTGCCTTGCAGTACATCGCACGGAACGCGCGCACGAAATCGTCATAACGATCGGCCGGCAGGTGATTGATGCCCGCCGCACCCTTGCGGCCGCCGCCGCTGGGGAACTGCATGCAGAGTTCGTCAGCGCCGGCCTTATTTTCCAGCGGCGCACGCACACTCACCCGATAACCGCCATCGGGCAACAGCGTGAGCAACGCATGCGCCCGCGCCGGTGCGCGCCGCGCCAGCATGTTGCCAAACACCCCGCCAATACGCCGCGTCCAAGCAGCATCGGGCAACAGATAGAGCGCAATCTCCGGCTCATCGACTGCCGGCTGCAGCGCCTCTGTATGCGCGATGTCATCGGCGTAACCGCGTGCTAACGTCTGATAGGCCGGCGACTGCGCAATAAATGCAAACGGATCCGCATAACTACTGATCTCCCGATAGAGCTGCGCCGGCGCGATGTGGAGATCGGCCAGTGTGACGCCGTAGGCGTTGTAGTTGATTAGCGTACCAAGCTGCTCTAGCTCTGCCAACGCCGCTGCATCCAGCCCGAGTGGCTCGGCTACTTTACGGGCGGCATCAAAGAGATTGTCGCCAAATGCCGCCACCACCGCCCAAGGCAGATAAGCGCCCTGCAAGTGACGATTCACCAGTAGGCTGCTGCAGACCTCAGCCGAGGTGTCGATATGCGCATCCAGTTGCGGCGTGTCAGGAATATCGCCGGCAAAATGGTGGTCGAAATATTGCACCTGTGCGCCAGCATTGAGCAGGCGCTGCAAGTCGTCACGATTCTTATCCATCGAAATATCGAGCACCGTCACCGCATCACCGCGCACCGCCTCCACCTGCTGCAGCAGCGCAATATCGCGCTTCACGCCCGTCACCAACACGCTCTCCCGCGGCTCCGCCAAGCGCAGTTGATGCAGCGCGCAAATCCCATCTGCATCACCGTTAAAGACATCGAAATCGGGCATCTGTTTCCCACCTTTATTGCTTTTTCGTGCGTACCCTATGAACGCATGCGTGGATGAACAGCGAAAATATAGCCTCATGGCTATTTGCAACCCGATAGATCATGTGCTTTACTACAGCACATGGGATGATTGACATGGATGGGAGGTCTTGCATGAAACAGTTCTGCAAATTCTTGATTGTGGTGATGCCACTACTCTATCTCAACGGCTGCGGCGGCACTTCCGGCAATGGTGCTCCTGTCGCTACGGGGCAACCGACATTCGTCGCTGATTTTGATCCAAATCAGCAGGTCATTCCATTCCCAGACGATCTACTGTTCACGGGTTCGACCAATGGCAAACTGAATATCCCCGTGGTCAATCCCAACGATGTTGGCGATCCGAAAGTCGCCATGAACGATCTGGATGGCTTCTCCACCATCGCTCCAATATCGACCACTTTTTCCATCGCCGCTGATCCCGCCACGTTGATTCCGGGCACTACCCTGCATCTGTATGAGGTCACCGCTTTGGCCACCGGTGCGGTCACCGGCATCACACGTGAACTCACTGCTCAGGAGTACAAGGCAAGCCTGTCAGCAGGCAATACGCTGGTGATCCAGCCGCAACAACCGCTGAAGAGCAACACACGTTATCTGGTTGTGCTTACCAGTGGCATCAAGAGTACGACCGGCCTGCCGCTGGTGCCCTCCAGCATCTTCGGCATGATAAAGGGCACTGCGCCACTGGTGGATGCAAACGGAAACAGTCAGTTTGTCCTGCTCAGCAACGCTCAGGCTCAACAACTGGATCCACTTAGAAAAATCACCCAAACCTATCTTGCCGCAGCCAATGGAGCAGGCGTTCCAGCCGCAGCTGTTGCCTTGGCTTGGACATTCAAAACGCAAACAATTAACAATGTATTGGCCGCGATTTGGGCGGATAGTGTTATCCCTGGCAAGGCCAAGGCGCTCAATTTCTCACCACTGCAAGCTGTATCAATGGCAAATTTTCTACTGAGTCCGAAGGGAGCCAAGCTTAAAGCGTTTGTCACTCCGCAATTTAATCCATTCGCCAAAATCGGTAGCGTGATTTTTGGCAATATCAAAGCTCCCTACTACCTAAGCTCTCAAGGCGGAATGGGTGTGGGTGGCGCTATTGGTGTTGCCCCCACAGTTCCACCCAAAGCGATCACATCCCATTTCCAATTTCCGCTCAATGCACAAGGCGCACCTAGTGCTCTGCCGAAAACAATCTCCTTGCAGCCGATTAATTTTATTATGACGACGCCAGCCCAACCTGGTCCATGGCCGGTTGTAATTTTTCAACATGGCTTTACGGCTGATAAAACTAACATATTTTTTATTGCAAACAGTTTGTCAGCTGCCGGCTTTGCAGTCATTGCCATTGATTCGGTGCTGCATGGAGAGCGAACATTTAATCTCGACCTAGTCACCCAAGCCGTTGACCCCGTAACAGGAAACCTTGGCGTTACGGCACCAGTGCCCGATGGTGTGCCTGACTCGAGTGGCCAGTGGTATCTCAATCTGTCGTATCTGCTCACATTTAGGGATAATATCCGGCAATCAGTGGCTGATCTGATCCATCTGACACGTCTGTTGGAGGTGCAGACGATGGATCTTGTCAACAACACAACGGGGCTGCCTTTAGCTGCCGGTGCACTTCCGGATGGTCCGGATCTTGTTGTCTCTGCTGCACAACCGATTTCTTATGTCGGCCACTCCAATGGCGGCATCCTCGGCACTATGCTGGCGGCTGTGGAACCGAGCATTAAAACATTCGTTTTGGCCAACCCGGGTGGCATCTATTCAAACATCGCCCTTCATTCAACCGAAATCAGTCCAAAGGTATTGGCAGGACTTGCCAGCAAGGGGATTACACCAACCGGCACGCCCAAGCAGTTCAACGCGTTCTTCGTCGCCGCCCAGACTGTGCTGGATGATGGCGACCCCATCAATTATGGTGGTATTGCGAAGAATACTGGTAAAAATATTCTCATGTTCAAACAGCTGAATGATGCTGTCGTACCGAACACATCCACCGATGCACTCGCCGCCGCTTTCGGCATGGTGCAGGTCGCAAATAATCCGGCGGCAGCATCATGGCCTATCTCCAAACCATCCCCCTTTATTGGCAGCGGTTTCACCTTCTTCATCCAAGGAACACACTCCTCATTCTTAGATCCCACAATTAATATGGATGTGACCACAGAAATGCAAACGGAGACATTCTTATATTTGACTTCTGGCCTGCCTTATACTCCTAATAAACAAGCCACAGTTACAATTAGTGGTGCCGGCTTAACCCCTGGCGTTACTCTCACGCAGATCATGCAATAAAGGAGCGCAAGATGTATCAGAAGAGTCTACTTACTATTTCCGCAGTCGCGCTGCTGAACATCAATGCTTATGCCGGCGGCTTTCAGATTGCTGAACAGGGTACGAAGGCGATGGCGATGAGTAACGCTTTTACCGCCGTCGCGGATGATCCGTCGGCGCAGTGGTATAATCCGGCCGGCAGTGCGTTTTTGTCGGGTACGCAGGTGATGGCGGGAGGGGATTATATTTTGGTGCCGGGCATGGATTTCAAGTCAAACAACTTGAACCCCACCCATCCATCGACGACACAGATGAAGCGTAAGACGCTTGTTGTTCCGACCATTTATCTGACACATCAGTATCAAAACAGCCCTTTGACTGCCGGGATCGGTATCAATGCTCCTTTTGGCCTTTCATCGGACTGGCCGACAAATTCACCGTTCGCAATCTCCAATACATTTTCAGAGGTCAAGACGGTGAATATCAACCCCAACGTGTCGTGGCGTATCAATGATCATTGGGCTGTCGCTGCTGGTGTGGATTATGTGAATTTACTGAGTGTGCATCTGAACAACACTGTGCAGAGCATGAGCGGAAAAGGCGATGGATGGGGCGGGAATGTTGCGATGATGTATCGCAATGATCAGCTTAGTTTTGGTGTGAGTTATCGCAGTCGGGTACGTCTGGATATCAAGAACGGCACAGTTGTTGGCGGCCCGGCATTGGCTTTTCTGGGTGCGCCGTCGGCAGTGGGGGCTACGGGGGCAGTCAGTACAAAAATTGTTTTGCCGGATCAGTTAAACGCGGGTGTTGCATGGCGGCCGAATGGCGATTGGCTGTTGTCGTTGGATGTGGATTGGGTGAATTGGAAGACATTTGACAATCTGGATTTTCACTATGCACCATCATTTGTGGGCTCTGTGATTACGGGCGGTACATATTTCAGAACTTTGCCGGAAAACTGGCATGCCACGACGGCAGTGCGGCTGGGGGCTCAGTGGCAAACATCGACAGCTGTGAGTTTGCGTGCAGGCTATACTTACGATCCGACACCGATCGATCCAAAATATTATTCACCGGGTATTCCGGGGCGTGACCGTCAGCTGTTTACGGTTGGTGCTGGTTATCGCGTTAGTGATGCGCTGAGTATCGATGTGGGTTACATGCTGGTCTATTTCAAAGACCGTTACCAGACGGCCTCTACCGGGCCGGTGAATGCAACTCGCAACGGTACATATACAGGCAATGTGCATGTATTCTCAGGGTCGGTCGTTTATAAGTTTTGAGTTATAGACTCTTTTGCAACGCTTTGCGTGGGTGAATTCCGTTCGGGATCGTTGCAAGGGGGGCGAAATCCGAGTGAGGGTCGGCCAATTGACTGAATAGCGACTCAGGTCGCGCTGCAAACACCCAACGATTGAGTTGAGTCTCTCTTCCCTTTGACATATCGATCAATCTTTCTACGCTCACGCCAATCGGTTTTCATCAACCTTGGGGGGGAGTACTATGAGAAAACATATTTGGTCTGCCGCAATCTTGCTGGCATCGATTCAAACTGCCCATGCAGGCGGTTATATGGTCGGAGAGATGTCCGCACGAGCAGGGAGCATGGCCAGCGCATTTACCGCTATTGCGAATGATGCCTCTGCTGCATGGTACAACCCGGCCGGTGTCGCCTTTACCCACGGAAAACAGGTCATGCTCGGCACTGATTTAATCTTAACACACGCCTCATTTTCGACCAATGCATCCAATCCCAAACACCCTGCATCAAGCAATGCAAAATCCGGATCTTTCCTTGTGCCTCACGGCTATTTCACCTACTGGGATGACAAATCATCCATCGGCGCTGCACTCGGCGTGAATGCTCCTTTCGGTTTAGAAACAAGCTGGCCAGATACCGCACCATTTGCCAGCAAAAGCACCTTCTCCCGGCTAAATATGGTGATGGTCAATCCCAGTGTCGTCTTTAAGGTCTCCGATACATTTTCCATCGCTTTGGGTGCAGACTATGGATATATGAAACGTGTCGATTTTAACACCACCATACAAGATACAACCGGTAGCGGTGATGGTTGGGGTGGTAATGCATCACTGATGTATCAAGGCGATCATTTTAATATCGGCGTCACTTATCGTTCAAAGATTAAAGTTGCCATTCACGGCAGTGCCACTGCCAAGGGTCAATTGGCAGGCATCGGCGCCATCACCGGCGCCACCACCAGCAGCGCCAATACATCCGTAACGCTCCCCGATCAATTGAATATCGGCTTGGCGTATAAACCCAACAATGACTGGACACTGAGTGCTGACATCGATTGGGTAAACTGGAAAAGGTACAAATCCCTCGATATCACCTATGCCAGTGCGGCTTATCGCGCTGCCGTTAAAACCTTACAAGGCGCCGTAGGTGCTCCAGCAACGGGCGCTACAAGCATCCCTGAAAATTGGAAAGCTACCATTGCCTTCAAGCTTGGCGCAGAGTGGGCTTACAACCCCCACATGCGGGCTCGCTTTGGTTATGCGTTTGACCCCACCCCCATTAACAATGTCGATTTCAGCCCCAGCATTCCGGGCAACGACCGTCATCTCTTCTCAGTGGGATACGGCTATGACTTCAACGAAACCACCACGCTCGACCTTGGATATATGTACGTCTATATCCTCAACCGCCATCAAACCCAATCACCCGCAACGCCGGCTAGAGCACCAAACAGCGTGAAAAACGGTGATTACAAAAACAATGCACATGTCATCATGGCATCATTGAGTCACCGCTTTTAGTTGCGCCCGCTCTTCCATCGCCCGCCGATAGCAGTTAGCGGCCTGTTGGTAATCTTCGGCGGCTTCGTGCCAAGTGGCGAGGCTTTGCCAAGCAGCTTGACTGATTGCAGCATCATCGCTGGCCAGTGCTGGGCGTAGTTGAGACTCTTGGCCGATTTGCGCTCCAGTTTTCGGTAGGCGCGCGATCGCTTGATCGCGTTCCAGCTCGAGCAGCGCGGCTGCCACGCGATCGCTGTTGTGCTGCTCCAGATAGCTGCGTCAGAGGTGTTTGGTGCTATCAAGATTACTGCTCTCCTGCAGGGCTTGCCCATAACGCAGCACCACCTGCGCATCTTCCGGCTGCAGACGGTACGCTTTGCGCAGATAGACCATCGCCTCTGCCGGAGCTGATGCCGCCTGCTGCAGGCAAGTGCGCATCAATCGCGGCTTCACATCCCCGGCAGCGCTCTTGCCCTGTCGCCATTTTGCCTCTAATGCCTCGATTTTGGGGGAGAGAGTTGCAGCGGCACTCATGGCAAGGCATGTTTCTGCAAATTCATTTCTTACATCTGTTGAAGGCTTGTATGAGGGGAGATCAATGATTCGTGTATCTGTTTAGAAAAAGAAATTGTCCAGCCCAAGGCTAAGTCTTTATAAGGATTGGCATTATGGCATTGCTTTAATTGCTGCTCCGTGTGTATGGGTGGGTTTGTATGTTGTCTATGCTCCCGAGCTTCAACCAGCTTGGGTATTAGCGGCACCTGCGCAATTTTTCATGCTGGCCGCCGTCCAGCCTGTATTGGAAGAGTTGGTTTTTCGCGGGTTGCTGCAGGGTTGGTTGCGCGAGAAGGGCGGTTTTATAAATGCTTTTTTGGGCGTTGGTTTGGCCAATGTGTTGACGAGTGTGGTTTTTACCGCTTTGCACTTTATCAACCACGCACCGTGGATGGCTGCCAGCGTGTTTTTCCCATCACTACTGTTTGGTTATTTTAGAGATCGATATGACGGTTGGCTTGTACCCTCGATCGGATTGCATTGTTTTTATAATGCGGGGTATTTCTTGCTGTTCGGTGTTTGACGTGCTCTCAGCGCGTCCGCGCTTACACCATTAGGCACTTTAGCTACCTTGTTTTGCGACGTTGCGATGGTGTTACGTATGGCGGCGTTGCTGGTCTTTTCGATTGTGGCGGCGCTGTTGCCGGGGTATTTCTGGCAGCAGTTGCGAGTTGCTTGGCGTGAGCCGATGGTTGCGATGACGCTGAAGACCGACGAAGGGCGGCGCTGGAAAATCGTGCCATTGGGTTGCCTTCTCATTGCGATG
>JALUXN010000272.1 GCA_027018975.1 Mariprofundaceae bacterium
TATCGGGAATCTAAGCCGCAATGAATCCCCGATAGAAGCATTCGGGGATGACGCTCTGATAGAATCGCTCGGCGATGAGGTGATCGTTTTTCTAAAGGGATACGAATAATTTTGATGCCATCGACGGCAGCACTGTTGACGGAGGGGCGCGATGCGCGTCTCACACTCGATTCGGCAGATGGGCGCAATGCCTATCTCTGTCGGCCGCAGCCTGATGACGCACTGCTGCGTTTCGGTTCTTCGACCGCCACAGAGATCTCTGCGGAGATGTTTGCCGCGGCGGAGCAGATCCGCGCCGGGATGGTTGCCAAGCTCGCCAAGCAGGGGCGTGCCGCGCTCTGCGCCGATACTGAGGCGGCGATCTGTGCGGCGTTGCGATCGATCTGGCAGCTCGATGCGCAGGTGGCGATCACCCTGATCGATTCGGGGACGGCCTGCCATCGGGTTGTGGTGACCCATCTGTTGGCGGAGCGGGTGCCGGGGGCGCTGCAGCTGTTGATGGTGGATGCGGCGGAGACTGGCCGCGGTGTGCCGGCGGCATTGATGCCGGATACAGCACCGTATGCGGGGCGGGTGCAGTGCAGTGAGATTGCGATTCGTGATGCGGCGGGGGTGCCATTGGCGGCGGATGCGATCGATGCAGCGGTGGTGGCGCAGACAGAGTTGGCGTTGCAGCGCGGCGCATCGGTACTGCTGGTGCTGGTGGATCAATCGAAGAGCGGCATGGCGGCGCCGTCGCTGGATTGTGCGCTGGCGCTGCGCCGCCGTGATCCGGCGCGTGTGCATCTGCTGCTCGATGGGTGTCAGTCCCGTTTCTCGGCAGCGACGCTGCGCGGCTATTTGGCGCAGGGCGTGATGGTGGCGGTGACCGGCTCCAAGTTTTTTGCTGCCCCCAGCTTCTCCGGCGCGCTACTGCTGCCCGATGGCGCGGCGATTGCCGCACCGCCGGTGACGCTTGGGCTGCTGCTGCGTTGGCAGCTGGCGCTGCAGGTAATGCAGGCGTTTGCCGCTTGTGATGCGCAGGCGCTCTACGATCTGGTCCACATGGCGGGTGAGCAGCTGCGCTGCGTGGTGCAGCCATCGCCTTATCTTGAACTGCTGCCGACGACGCCGATTGCGCGCAGTGCAGTGTTGTCATCGGACGAGTTAGCTTGGGATCAGCTGCCGACCATTTTTCCACTGCGCCTGCGACTGCCGTCGCGCGGCGCAGCGACTGGGTCGGATGGCTTGGGCGACTTGGATCTGTACGCGGATATGGAGAGCTGTCTGGCGATCTATCGCCAGCTGCAGCTGTGTGATGGCGAACGGGTGCAGCTGGGGCGGCCGATTGCCGCAGGGAGAAGGCGGGATGGCACCGTGATCGGCGGGCTGCGTTGTGCGTTGAGTGCGCCGCTGTTGTGTGCGGCGGTGGGGGAGCCGCAGCGGTTGCTCGACCCGTTGATGCGGGTGTTGGCGCGCTTGGAGTCGGCAGTGCGTGCGCAGGATGCGGCGTGATGCAGCCGGTGTGGCGTGTGGAAACGAATCTGCCGGGCGGTGATGGCTTGGTGCGTGTCGATGGCGAAGTGGTGCTTGTGCGCGGTGCTGTGGAGGGCGATCGACTGCGGCTGCAGCTGGGCGCGCGGCAGCGTGGTGTGCGGCGCGGCAGGATCGTTGAGCTGGTGGAGGCGTCGCCGATGCGGGTCACGCCGCCCTGTCCGGTGGCCGATCGTTGTGGCGGCTGTGCGTTGCAGGCGGTGGCGATTGAGGCGCAGGCGGCGATGAAGTCGCGCTGGGTGCGCGATGCGTTTGGCAGCTTGATGGATGCCGGGAGCAAATGGCTGCCGATGGTGTCGGCGGATGCGCCGCGATTGCGCCGCCGCTTGCGCTGGTTTGTCGGCCATGATGCGGCGGGATATTTCCTCGGGTTTTATGCGGCTGGTACGCATCAGCCGGTGCGCCATGGCCATTGTGCGGTGGTCGAGCCGGCTTTGAATCAGTTGCGTGCATGGTTGGAGACAGCGCTCGATCTGCAGGGGGTACAGAGTGTGCAGGCGCTGCTGTTGGATGATGGCGCGCATCTGGTGATCGAAGGGGATGATGCACCGCCGCAGTTGGCTACGCAGCCGGATTGTGTAGATGGCGCGGTCAATATCTTTTGGCGTGATCGGGCGGGGGTGACGCGACCGTTGCGGCAGGCGGCTCAGCAGTCGGTTCATCAGCCAATGCAGTCGTTGCACGATCGTCTGCCGGCCGGATCGCGTGAGATTGCACTGCTGGTCGGCCCGGATGATTTTGTACAGGGGCAGCGCGAAGGCAATCGTGAGCTGATTGCGCAGATTCAGGCGTGGGCGGGGGATGTGCGGCGGGTGGCCGATCTCTTCTGTGGCATCGGTAATCTGTCGCTGCCGTTGGCGGTGGCGACGGGTGCAGAGGTGGCCGGTGCGGAGTTGAACGGGGCGAGTGTGCGGGCGGCGATGCGCAGTGCCGGCGTGTTGGGGGTGCAGGCGGCGTTTGTGCAGGCGAATCTCTTTGAATCTTTCGATATGGCGCCCTATGTGGGGGCGGATCTGTTGATTCTTGACCCGCCGCGGCGCGGGGCGAAGCGTATTGCGGCGTCGATGGGGCGACTGTTGCCGGCCAAGGTGGTGCTGATCTCCTGCGATGTGGCAGCCGGTGCGCGGGATGGCGCGGCGTTGCAGCGGCAGGGCTATCGCTTGGCGGCGCTGCGGGCGCTCGATCTCTTCCCGTTTGCCGGCCATGTCGAGGCGATGAGTCTCTGGGAGCGCGCCTAATATGTGGCAGGAAAATCGCAGTATCATGGTTTGTATTCCTACGATGGCGTCATCCCCGAGCGAATCTATCGGGGATCTATTGTGGCGTGGATTCCCGACAGAACCCTCGGGAATGACCGTTTAATATGGGGTTGTCCTATAATATGTGGCGGATGCGCTATTTGTTGTTTGTGTCGCTGTTTGTACTGATCTCGGCGGGGTGTCAGCAGCAGAGAGAGGATGCCGGACTGTTGCGCGTCGGCATGGCGCAGATGCCGATTACGCTCGATCCGCGGTTTGCTACCGATGCCGCATCGGTACGGGTGCAGGCGCTCATTCATCGCGGTCTGACACGGCTCGATGACCATTTTCGGCCGCAGCCCGATCTAGCGCAATCTTGGACGCATCCATCGCCGTTGCTGTGGCGTTTTGTGTTGCGCCGCGGTATCACTTTTTCAGATGGCTCGCCACTGGATGCGCATGATGTGGTGGCGACGCTGAATGCGTTGCGCGATCCGGCGCTGGCCAGTCCGCTCAAGGCGGGCTTTGCGGCGGTGGCGTCGATAGCGGCTGAGGCGGATGATGTGGTGGTGCTGCATCTCAAACGGCCGGATGCGTCGCTATTGACGCGGCTGAATGTGGGGATCCTGCCAGCATCGAAGGCGAGCGCGCATCAGCAGGCGCGCGACAGCCTCGGCTGTGGCGCTTATCGACTGCTGGCGTGGTCGCAGGGGCGATTGACCCTGCAGCTTCGGGCGGGGATGCAGGGGGTGGCTCGGATCGCCTTTGTTGGTGTGAAAGATCCGGTCACGCGCATCCTGAAACTGAAGCGGGGCGAGCTGGACCTAGTGCAGAATGATCTGCCACCCCACCTGTTCGGCTATATTCAGCAGCAGCCGGAACTGCGCATGCAGACGCGACCATCGACGACATTTTCCTATATCGGCTTGAATCTGCAGGATGCGCGGCTGAAGGATCGGCGGGTGCGGCTGGCGCTGGCACTGGCATTGGATCGAGCCAAGCTGAAGCGGGCGCTGTTTGCCGATCTGCCACAATTGGCGGAGACGGTGTTGACGCCGGAACACTGGGCGGCGGCCAAACTGCCGCAGTTGACATTTGATCGTCAGCGGGCGGCGCAGTTGCTCGATGCGGCCGGCTATCCGCGCGGTGCGGACGGAGTGCGATTCCACTTGATCTACCGCACTTCGACCGATCCGACACGCCTGCGGCTGGCAACGGCGATTGCTGCGATGTGGCAGCGGATCGGCATCGATGTGTCGATCGAATCGCTGGAGTGGGGCGGCTTTTATGCACGCATCAAGCGCGGCGATTTTCAGCTCTTTTCGCTGGCGTGGGTGGGGATCAGCGATCCGGATATTTACCGCTGGATTCTCCATTCGCAGATGTGGCCGCCCAAGGGGGCGAATCGCGGGCGCTACCGGAATGCGCAGGTGGATCGCTGGCTGGATGCGGCGGCGCGCAGTTCTGATCAGGCGCAGCGACAGCTGTTGTACGCGCAGGTGGAGCGGCAGATGCATGACGATCTGGTCTATATCCCGCTCTGGTATGACCCGGTGGTGGTGGTCACCCATCGGCGGGTGCATGGTTTTGTTGCGCACGCCGACGGGCGGCTGGATGGTTTGCGCTGGGTGACATTGCAATGAACGTAACGATTCAGCTCATCCCACGGTTTGCCCGCTAGCTGCGAACATGCTCATGTGCAGAACACACTGCGCGTGTTCGCCTTGCTATCGAACAAACCGTGGGCGATCTGAACAGTTCCAGCACGTAGCTGAATAGCGACTCATTTTGTTACTCAAGAGAGTTGCCAATGAACAAGGAGGAACAGTAGATGCAGGTATTGATTGCCTATCATTCCGATTACGGGAATACGAAACAGATGGCCGAGGCGATTGCGGCCGGTATGCGAGCGGCAGTGGCGGGGTTGGATGTCCAGCTGCTGCAGGCGGCGGATGTGCCGCCGGAGTCGCTGCAGGCGGCGGATTTGATTGTCTTCGGGACGCCGGTGCATATGGGCTCGATGGCCTGGCAGATGAAGCAGCTGATCGATCGCGCCGGCAAGCTCTGGATGGAGGGGGCGCTGGAGGGGAAGGTTGGTGGCGTGTTTGCCACTGGCGGCGGATTTGGTGGCGCGGGCGGCGGTGTCGAGCAGACGTTGATTGCGCTACATGCCAACTTTCTCGAACACGGCATGGTGGTGCTCGGTTTCCCGAAATCACTGCCCGGTTATGCGGAAGGGGGGCTGCACTGGGGCGCGTATGGCCGCAGCGGAAACCCCGACGGGATGCCGGGCTCGCTCTCAGCAGGGGCGCTGACCGCGGCGCGCAGCTATGGCGCCTATCTGGCAACAACGGCCGAGCGATTATTGACGTAAGCCGCTGTCCAGCTCATCCTACGGTTTGCCCGCTAGCTGCGTTGAATATGCTCATGTGCAGCAACACTGCGCGTGTTCGCCTTGCTATCGACCAAACCATGGGCGACCTGAATAGCGACTCAGGTCGCGTTACGAACACCCAACGATTGAGTAGCAAAATGGTAGCCCCACCATTTTGTTACTCAAGAGTTCCAGCATGAAGCTGAATGGTTACGAGTTACGAAGCATAAGTAGATGGCATGGCGTGATTTCTTTCCAGATGGCCATCGCGGTTAATGGATTGCCTTATGCGCAAATGGATTCATCAGCGTTAGCGCACAATCTTCAAAATCCTTTGTGTTTCTTGTCGCCAAAGCAAATCCTTTCGCACGTGCAATGGCTGCAATTTGACCATCAAAACAGCTCATGGAGCGGCCGACTTTGCGTCGATGTGACATGATGTTGCCATAAATCTTCGCTGCTCGTTTATCGAAATTTAGGATGCGTTGATGAAAGCCTTGATCAATGAAGAGTTGAAAACGTTCTTCGAGGAGTGCCCTACGTCTGCCTATAGGTAATATGTCCAAGCCAAAGGAAATTTCAGCGATGGTGATGCTGGTTAAATAAAGAGCATCGACCGGTTGTTCGTTCAGCCAATGTAGTACAGAGCCGGCCGGTGGAGAGCTCATGAACTCTGAAACGATATTGGTGTCTAGGATGATCATGTGAATGATAGAGGGTCGTGTATTTCGCGCTGTGGCAGCTCAAAGTCTTCCTCCTCCACATATGCTGGGCTAAACAGGCGCACTGCCATGTCGCCCAACCGTTCCGGTGTCGAAACAGCGTGTTTGATGATGCGTCGCACCTCTTCTTCCATCGAGACGCCATGTCTGGCTGCTTGCTGTCGTAATAAATGCAATGTTTCCTCTTCGATCCTACGAACACTTAAACTGGGCATGCCAACCTCCGTTTTCATTGAACGAAGGTATCATAGTTATGACAGATAATGCTGTCAATTCAACGTCAGTGCTAGCACATCCTCTTTCTGCTCATCGCGCTGGCCGCCAACCCGCATGATGAAATGGGTGTCTAAAGCAAAACGGGCGGACTCCGAAGAACCCGCCCGTTTTGATTGTTCCTGCTGATTGCTGTGCGAAGGGGTTACGCCTCTTCGAGTAGCGCCTTCATGGAGAGGCGGATGCGGCCGTTGCGATCGACGTCGAGCACTTTGACGCGCACCTCCTGACCTTCGGATAGTTCGTCAGCCACCTTCTCAACGCGGTGGTTGGCGATCTGCGAGATGTGCACGAGGCCATCAGTGCCGCCAACGATGCGGACAAAGGCGCCGAAGTCCATCAGCTTGACCACTTTGCCGGTATAGACCGCGCCCACTTCCACCTCAGCGACAATATCTTCGATCATCTTCTTGGCCGCTTCGCCCGCTTCGGCATCGACGGCGAAGATGGTGATGGTGCCGTCATCGGCGATATCGACCTTGGCTCCGGTCTCTTCGACAATGCCACGGATCACTTTACCACCGGCGCCGATCACTTCGCGGATCTTGTCGGTCTTGATCTTCATGGTGAACATGCGCGGTGCATGCTCGGCGATGCTGCCGCGCGGTGCGCTGATGCATTTGTCCATCTCGTCGAGGATATGCATGCGCCCTTCATGTGCCTGCGCCAGCGCCTCTTTCATGATCTCGCGGGTCAGGCCGCCGATCTTGATGTCCAGCTGCAGGGTGTTGACGCCCTTGCGGGTGCCGGCGACTTTGAAGTCCATATCGCCGAGGTGATCCTCATCGCCGAGGATGTCGGTCAAGACGGCGTAGCCATCTTTCTCCAGAATCAGACCCATCGCCACACCGGCGACGGCCGCTTTGATCGGCACACCGGCATCCATCAGTGCCAGCGAGGTGCCGCAGACAGAGGCCATGGAGGAGGAGCCGTTGGATTCGGTGATTTCGGAGACCGAACGGATGGCGTAGCCGAACTCTTCCATTGGCGGGATAACCGCTTCGACACCACGGCGCGCCAGACGGCCATGGCCGATCTCACGGCGCCCGGGAGGGCCCATGCGGCGTGCTTCGCCGACAGAGTAGGGGGGGAAGTTGTAGTGCAGCATGAAGCGCTGTTTGGCAACGCCTTCGAGTGATTCGGTGGTCTGCATGTCCGACTCGGTGCCGAGGGTGATGGTGACCAGCGCCTGCGTCTCGCCGCGGGTGAAGAGGGCGGAGCCGTGTGTCTTCGGCAGGATGCCGACCTGACAATCGATGGCGCGCACCTGATTGGTGGCGCGGCCGTCGATACGCGGGTTGCCGGCGATGATGGAGCGGCGAACGACGCGCTTCTCCAGATTTTTCA
>JALUXN010000273.1 GCA_027018975.1 Mariprofundaceae bacterium
TACGAGGGGTATGGCCAGGGCGGTGTCGCCATCTTGGTCGATTGCATGACCGACAACCGCAACCGCACCGTCTCCGAGGTGCGCTCCGCCTTCAATAAGGGCGGCGGTAATATGGGCGAGTCGGGTTGTGTGAGCTGGATGTTCCATCAGAAGGGGCAGTTTGTCTTTGACAGCAGCGAGGTCGATGAGGAGCAGCTCATGGAGGTGGCGCTTGAGGCCGGTGCGGAGGATATCGAAGAGGATGCCGAGGCCGGCTGCACCATCGTCAGCTGTGAGCCGGCGGCGTTCGGCGCGGTGCAACAGGCGCTGGAGGCGGCAGGGCTGACGCCGCAGGTCGCCGAAATCAGCTGGATTCCCGAGAACAGTATCGCCGTGGAGGGCGAGGCGGCCGAGAAGCTGCTGGCGTTGATTGAGCGGCTGGAAGAGCTCGACGATGTGCAGAATGTCTATGCCAACTACGATATTTCCGATGCCGAGATGGCGCGGATTCATGGCGAGTAAGATGGGGGTAACCCCGCAAGCTTGCGCAGGGCGCACGGGTTGGCTGCTGCTGTTGCTTGTTGCCATGCTGAGCATGAGCGGCTGCGCCAGCATGAAGGCCAAATTCAAAAAGACGGAAACCTTCGATCTGGCGCCGTTTGCTAAACAGACTACCGAGATGGTGCGCACGCTGCACTATGATGTGAGTGATCGGCAGGCGCTCTATCTGCGCGGTATGCGCAAGTTTATCGGTGCGCAGCAGGCTGAATCGTATCTGGCGTTGAATGCGGAGATTGCGCTGCTGCTCAAGAGTGTGGTGGCTTATTCGGTGGGGGTGGTGGAGATCTCCGAAAAGGATATTTCGGCGACCGAGAAGAATGCGGCGTTGGCGCATATGATTCTGCGTTTGAGTGAACACATCGACAACAAGGCTGGTGCGCCCTTCGGCGCGGCGGATACGCAGCAGTTTATCCAGAAACATCTGGCCAATATCCGGCGTGGCCACACCTATCTGGAGGGGTTGCGCAACGCGCAGCCGCTGGTGGATGCGGTCAATCACTACGCGCAGGGGCTACTGGATCGGCTGGATAGCGAGCAGGATCGTCTGGTTGGGCTGTTTGATCAGGCGATTGATGAGAAATTCAAGGCGCAGATCGAGTTTTTGGATGTATTGCGTGATGCCGAGCGGCGCCACTACCGCGCGCTGATTCTGCTCTCCCGCTATCGCGATACGCATGATGCGGCGCTGCTGAAGGAGATTCGGGCGCTCAATCTCTACAGCATTGATGCCGTGCTCAGTCGCAAAGGTGTATTGAGCCGGCGCGATACGCTCAAGATGTATGGCGAGATCTCCGAATCGCTTGATATGCTGGAGCGCAATCGTGATCAGCTGCGGCCGATGTTAACGCGTTACTACAAGAGCCGCTTGGAGCTGAGCAAGATCTTGTCATTGCGCCGCTCGGCGATCAAAGATGCGCGGCTGTCGTTCATGCTCTGGAGCCGTGCGCATGCCAAGATGGCGGGCGGCAAGATGAAGCCGGCGGAGTGGTATGATGTCGATGCGACGGTTGGCATGCTCTTCGGTGCGGCCGAGCGCGCGGCGGGTCTGCGCTAGTGGGTGGTGACGGCATCAGGCGGCGATGCGGATTTTAGGGGTCGATCCCGGCTCGCAGAAGAGTGGCGTGGGGTTGATTGATCTGCAGGGTCATCGCATCCGCTATGTGCACCACGCCATGATCCGTACCGGCAAGGGAGATTTTGATCAGCGGCTGCATCTGCTCTTTTCCGGTTTATCCCAATTGATTGAAGCCTATCAACCGGATGTGGCGGCGATTGAGGATGTGTTTGTGTCGAAAAATGCCGGTTCGGCACTGAAGCTGGGGCAGGCGCGCGGCGCATTGGTGGCGGCATGTGGTGCGCAGGGATTGCGGGTGACACCCTATTCGCCAACGACGGTGAAGCAGGCGGTGGTCGGTTTCGGTCGTGCGGAGAAGGATCAGGTCGGGCATATGGTGCGCATGCTGCTGCACCCACCGGAGCCGCTGGCCGAGGATGCGGCGGATGCGTTGGCCGTGGCAATCTGTCATGCCCACCATCTGCCGTTACAGCGGGCAGCGCAGGCGGCGGGGTAACTCTTGAGTAACAACATGGTGAGGCTACCATTTTGTTACTCAATCGTTGGGTGTTCGCAACGCGACCTGAGTCGCTATTCAGCTCATCCCACGGTTTGCCCGCTAGCTGCGTTGAAAATGCTCATGTGCAGCAGCACACTGCGCGTTTTCGCCTTGCTATCGAACAAACCATGGGCGATCTGAACAGTTCCAGCACGTAGCTAAGTAGTTACGCGGCAGGTTGAAAATGATCCAGCTTATCCACGCGGCAATGGATCCCCGATAGAAGCACTCGGGGATGACGGCTGGATAGAGGTGCTTGGGATGAGGTGATCGTGTTTTCTAACGGAATGCGAAGCATGAATATGTATGAAAGGTGGTGAACGATGAGTAATGTGGTGTTTTTGTTTCCCGGTCAGGGGTCGCAGGCGAAGGGAATGCTCGATGCATTTGATGGCGTCGATGTGGTGGCGCAGACGGTCAGTGAGGCCTCCGAGGCGCTTGGCTACGATATGGCGGCGCTGATTCGGGATGATGCGGAGGATAAGCTGGGGCAGACGGAGTTTACCCAGCCGGCACTGTTGACGGTCTCAACGGCGATGGTGCGGCTGTGGCGCGAGCAGGGTGGTGCGGAGCCGCTGCAGGTGGCGGGGCATTCGCTCGGTGAATATTCGGCGTTGGTGGCGGCCGGCGCGATCGACTTTGTCGATGCGGTCAAACTGGTGGCGTTTCGGGGTCGGGCGATGAGTGCGGCGGTGCCGGCCGGCGTTGGCAGCATGGCGGCGATTCTCGGGCTGGATGATGCGGTGGTCGCCGATCTCTGCGCTGAGGCATCGGATGCGGCGCACAAGGTGTGGCCGGCCAACTATAACTGCCCGGGGCAGCTGGTGGTGGCTGGTCATGCCGAGGCGGTGGCGCGGCTGATTGAGGCGGCGAAAGCGGCCGGTGCGCGGCGAGCCTTGCCGTTGGCGGTGAGTGCGCCGTCGCATACACCGTTGATGCAGCCGGCGGCCGATCAGATGGCAGCGCAGCTTGCGCAGGTCGAGATTCGCGCACCGCAATGTCCGGTCTGGGGCAATGCGCATGCAGCGGTGGCCGATGCGCCGGATGCGATCCGTGCGGCGCTGGTGGAGCAGCTGGTGTCGCCGGTGCGTTGGACAGAGACGGTGCAGCAGATCGCTGCGGCGGGTGTCACGCATGCGGTGGAGATGGGGCCGGGTAAGGTGTTGGCCGGTTTGGTGAAACGGATCGATCGCGGTATCAAGGTTGGCAGTAGTGGTAGCCCTGAGCAGTTGCAGGCGAGTCTTGCGCTGGTATCTGACATAATATAAACGAAGCGAGGAAGAGAGATGAGTGATTCAAAGATAGCATTGGTGACTGGCGCAAGTCGCGGGATCGGCTTTGTCGTGGCATCGAAATTGGCGGCCAACGGCTACAATCTGGCGATCTGCGGCACACGTCAGGAGACGATCGACAAGGCGGCAGCGCAGATTCGCGCCGAGCATGGTGTCGAGGTGGTAGCCAAGGCGGTCGATGTCTCGGATCGTGCGCAGATTCAGAGCTTTGTGCAGGAGAGCGCCAAGCAGTTCGGTCGCCTCGATGTGCTGGTGAACAACGCCGGCATCACGCGCGACAATCTGGCCATGCGCATGAAGCTGGAGGATTGGCAGGCGGTGATCGACACCAACCTGTCGTCCGTATTTCACGCCATGCAGGCGGCGCTCAAACCGATGATGCGTGCCCGTGGCGGCCGCATTATCAATATCTCCTCAGTGGTTGCCGAGGCGGGCAATCCCGGCCAACTCAACTATTGTGCCAGTAAGGGTGGTGTGGAAGCGATGACCCGCTCACTGGCACGCGAAGTCGGTTCGCGCGGCATTACGGTCAACGCTGTCGCCCCCGGCTTCATCGCCACCGATATGACCGCTGAACTGGGCGATGATGCCCATGCCAAGCTCACCGCCCAGATTCCGCTGGGGCGCCTGGGGCAGCCGGCCGATATTGCTGAAGCGGTCTGTTTCCTCGCCAGCGATGGCGCGGCCTACATCACCGGTCAGGTGCTGCATGTGAATGGTGGTATGCATATGTAGCTGTTGGCGGGACGGGGCAACGGAGTGCTTTTCTTGTATGTCGTTTTATGTAATATGCCGCGCGCTTTGCCGCTGTGGCGGGGCGGGTGACAGATCGAGGTTCGCCGCTTGTGTGCGGGGAGACCTTATGATAGAAGCCGCACCGGACACATCCGAAGTGTCAGTCAGTTTGATTTAATTATTTATCTGGGAGGACGTATGTCTGCAGAAATCGAAGCTAAAATCATTAAAATTGTATCGGATCAGTTGAACGTGGATGAGGGCGAGATCAGCCCCGATTCATCATTTGTGGACGATCTCGGTGCAGACTCACTCGATACCGTCGAGTTGGTCATGGCTTTCGAAGAGGAGTTCGGTGTTGAGATTCCGGACGAAGATGCCGAGGGGATTCAGAGCGTACAGAACGCTATCGACTATATCGCTGCCAAAGCTGAATAATCGATGACACATCGCGTTGTCGTCACGGGTATCGGGCTGGTTACACCGCTGGGTACCGGGACGGATCTGAGTTGGAATAACATCATTGCAGGCAAGTCCGGTGTGCGGCGGATCTCCCATTTCGATGCGGAAGCGGCGGGCATGGCGTGTACGATTGCCGGCGAAGTCCCCGATTTTAAGCCTGAGGATTACGTCAATCGCAAAGATGCACGCAAGATGGATACCTTCATTCAGTACGGGATTGCCGCTGCCGATATGGCGCTCAAGCAGTCCGGTTTTGAGATCACCGAGGAGAATGCGACACGTATCGGCGTGGCGATCGGTTCGGGGATCGGTGGTATGCCGGCGATTGAGCGCACCATGCGCGCTTATGAGAAGGGGGGCGCGCGCAAAATTTCGCCCTTCTTTATTCCAATGACGATTATCAATATGGCCTCCGGCTGGGTCTCGATGTTGACCGGTGCCAAGGGGCCGAACGTGGCGACGGTGACCGCCTGTGCAACAGCGACACACGCGATTGGCGAGGCGTATGAGATTATCGCCAGTGGTCAGGCCGATGCGATGATTGCCGGCGGTACCGAGGCGTGCATCTGCGAGTTGGCGGTGGGCGGCTTCAGTGCTTCCCGTGCGCTCTCCACCCGCAACGATGAGCCGGAGCGCGCATCACGGCCGTGGGATGTCGATCGTGATGGTTTTATTATGGGCGAAGGTGCCGGCATTTTGATGCTGGAGTCGTTCGAGTCCGCGCAGGCGCGTGGTGCCGATATTATTGCTGAGGTGGCCGGTTTCGGCATGTCCTCGGATGCCTATCACATCACCACCCCGTCACCGCGTGGCGAAGGTGGTGGCCGCTGCATGAAGATGGCGCTGGATTCTGCCAAGATTGCGCCCTCGGAAGTTGATTACATCAACGCACACGGCACTTCGACACCGGCCGGTGATATCTGCGAAACGCAGGGGATACAGGATGCCTTTGGTGCGCACGCCGAGCAGCTGATGGTCTCTTCGACCAAGTCGATGACCGGTCACCTGTTGGGTGCCGCCGGTGGCATTGAGGCGGCGTTTACGGCGCTGGCGCTGCGCGATGGTATCGTGCCGCCGACCATCAATCTGGAGAATCAGGATCCGGAGTGCCCGCTCGACTATGTGCCGAACGAGGCGCGCCAGGCCGATATTCGCGTGGCGATCTCCAACTCCTTCGGCTTTGGTGGCACCAATGCTTCTGTGGTGATGCGTAAGATATAGAAACGAACGGGTATCAGCTTTGATCTTTCGTGAAATAGCGAATCGAGGCCGTAAGTTTTCCGCTTACGGCCTTTTTTCTGCGCAGCCAGAACTGTTTGCGGGGCTCTTGGAAGACCCGTCCGGCAGCGGCAGACAGCTGTTGGTGTCGCGGCAGGGGCAGTCGTTCTCATTGGCGGCGGATGCGGATGTATCGGCGGTGACGGATTTTTTCCAGCAGTGGCGCGCGCTTGCGCAGGTCGATCGTTACGATTCGCCGGCGCCGCGCGCGATTGTTTACGCCGCCTATGAGGCGGGTGGATTGATTGAATCACTGCCGCCGGCCAAGACGGTGCTGCACGGGCCGCTGTTGTGGATGCTGGTGCCCGATTTTTCGCTCTGTTTTGATGATGAGCAGATCTATCTCGCCGCGCGGGATGAACAGGCGTTGCAGCAGCTATTGCCGTTGTTTGAGGGCGGGCAACACGCGTCACCTGCCAGCGCGGCGTGGTCGGATGCAGAACCGCGTGCGACCGATGGCGCGGCATATATGCAGGCGGTGGCGCGGGTGAAAGCGTATATCGCCGCCGGTGATCTCTTTCAGGCCAATATCGCCCGTTTCTGGTCGCGGTCGTTCGATCAAGCGGCACTGCTACCGCTCTACGATCGTTTGCGGCGGGTCAATCCGGCACCGTTTGCGGCCTATCTGCGTGTAGGCGTGGAAGCTGATGCGTTGACGCTGCTCTCGGCATCGCCGGAGCGTCTGTTTCGCACCCATGCCGATGGGTGTGTCGATACCCGTCCGATTGCCGGTACGCGCCGGCGTGGTGAGGGCGAGGCGGATGCCTCGTTGACGGCCGAGCTGCTGCTCTCCGAGAAAGAGCGCGCGGAGCACATCATGCTGGTTGATCTGGAGCGCAACGATCTGGGGCGCGTCTGTCTGCCGGGCAGTGTCGAGGTGAACGAGCAGATGGTGATCGAGCGCTATGCGACGGTGCAGCATATCGTCTCCAATGTGCGCGGGCGGCTGGCCGATGGCATGGATATGGTCGATCTGTTTCGGGCGATGTTTCCCGGCGGCACGATCACCGGCTGCCCGAAGGTGCGCTGCATGGAGGTGATCCACGAACTGGAGCAGCAGGCGCGCGGCCCCTACACGGGCGGCATCGGCTATCTGGCCTGGGATGGTTCATCGGATATGAATATCCTCATCCGCACCTTCTGGCACTGGCAGGGCGCGCTGCACTGGGCGACCGGCGCCGGCATTGTCGCCGACTCCGATCCAGCGCATGAGCTGGTCGAGACCGAGCACAAAGCTGCCGGTCTGCTGCGGGCGCTGGTGGGTTCCTGCGTGTAACTCTTGAGCAACAACATGGTGGGGCTACTATTTTGTTGCTCAATCGTTGGGTGTTCGCAACGCGACCTGAGTCGTGATTCAGCCACATGCCGGTACTGTTCAGATCGTTTTTGGTCACATTACATTATCGCCTCGCTCTGTTAGTATGGGCGGGTTATCAGGAGGGCGGACATGCATGTCGAAACAGTGAGTACCACACCA
>JALUXN010000274.1 GCA_027018975.1 Mariprofundaceae bacterium
ACCCCATCTCCGCCGCCGCTTCAATATCGGCTGAGGTGAGTTTGCTGATCCCTTCGGTGAACACCTCATCGAACTTGATCTTGGAGCCGTAAGCCATTGCCGCCAGAATCGAGAGCTTATGCGCCGTATCGATCCCCTCGACATCGAAGGTCGGATCGGCCTCGGCATAGCCAAGCGCCTGCGCCTCTTTCAAGACATCGGCGTAGTCCGCCCCCTCATTCTCCATTTTGGTCAAAATAAAATTGCAGGTGCCGTTCAAAATACCATAGACCGACTCCACCGCATTGGCCGCGCACCCTTCGCGCAGTGCCTTCAGGCAGGGAATACCGCCGCCGACCGCCGCTTCAAAACCGATCGCCACACCGTTCGCTGCCGCCAGCGGAAAGAGCTCCTCGCCATGCTTGGCGATCAACGCCTTGTTGGCGGTGACCACATGTTTGCCGTGTTCCAGTGCAGTAGCCACAAAGCTGCGCGCCGGCTCATAGCCGCCGATCAACTCCACCACCAGATCGATATCATCGGCGGTGACAATATCGTTGGCATCGCTGGTCAGGCGCACCGATGAGAGATCAATATCGCGCTCGCTGTCGAGATCACGGTCTGCCGCAGCGACCAGCACCAACCGCTTACCCAGCCGCTCGGCCATCAACGCCTGCTGCTCCAACAATATCCGCGCCACGCCCGTGCCAATCGTCCCCAAGCCCAGCAGACCAACTCGTAATTCATTCATGATTTCAACTCTCTCCGTTTTGTAACTATTCAGCTCATCCCACGGTTTGCCCGCTAGCCGCGTTGAACATGCTCATGTGCAGCAGCACACTGCGCGTGTTCGCCTTGCTATCGAACAAACCATGGGCGATCTGAATAGTTACTCCATTTTTTGCTCACGCACCTCACGCCTAACCCCTCTACGCCCCCGCATTCAAAAAGCGCCGCATGCCACGCAGCGCCTGCCGGGTGCGGTGTTCATTCTCAATCAGAGCAATGCGCACATAGTTGTCGCCATAATCACCGAAGCCAATACCGGGCGACACCGCCACCCCGCCCTCGGTCAACATCCGCTTGGAAAACTCCAGCGAACCCATCGATTTGAATGCATCAGGAATCTCCGCCCAGACAAACATCGTCGCCTGAGGCTTCTCAGCCATCCAGCCCATCTTGTGCATGCCATCAATCAACACATCGCGGCGCGACTGATACATCTGACGAATCTCTTCCACACACTCCTGCGGCCCGTTCAACGCCGCACACGAGGCGATCTGCAACGGCTGGAAAGTGCCATAATCGAGGTAGGACTTCACCTTGGCCAGCGCCGCGACAATCTCTTTGTTGCCGACCATGAAACCCATCCGCCAGCCCGGCATGTTGTAGGACTTGGAGAGCGAGTAGAACTCCACCGCCACATCCTTGGCGCCCGGCACCTGCATGATCGACGGGCACTGGTAATCATCAAAGGTGATTTCGGCGTAGGCGATATCCGAAATCACAATCAGATCATGCTCGCGCGCGAAATCGACCAGCTTCACATAAAAATCGAGATCGACCACCTGCGCCGTCGGATTGGATGGGAAGTTGACCACCAGAATCTTCGGCCGTGGCCAGGAGTCCTTCACCGCCTTCTGCACATCCTCAAAATAGTCACGCCCCGGCCCCATCGGCACATGGCGGATATCGGCGCCGGCGATAATAAAACCGTAAGGGTGAATCGGATACGCGGGATTCGGGGTGAGAATCAGGTCGCCCGGCGAGGTGATCGCCACCGCCAGATGCGCCAGCCCCTCTTTGGAGCCGATGGTGGCAATGGCTTCCGTCTCCGGATCGAGATCGACATCAAACTTGCGTTTGTACCACGCACAGACCGCCCGCCGCAGCCCCGGAATACCGCGCGACACCGAGTAGCGATGGTTGCGCCCATCCTGCGCCGCCTCGCAGAGCTTATCGACAATATGCTGCGGCGTCGGCTGATCGGGATTGCCCATGCCGAGATCGATAATATCTTCGCCGGCATGGCGCAGCTCCATCTTGAGCTGATTGACCACCGCAAACACGTAAGGCGGCAGACGTTTAATTTTTTCAAATTCGCGCATGGATCGTCATCGGCTCCAGTCGAGATTGGACACCCGGGCGCTAGCCATGGAACTGCCATGCGGCGGGGTGGTAAAAAGGTGTGCTGAACCTACGAATCCCCCTCACAGGGTCAAGCAGCAGCGCGCGGCAAAGCCCTCTCCCAAAAACAGATACAGGGCGCATCAGCACCCTGTATCATATCCAGCTAATGAGCCTCGCAGCACTACACGCAGGACTTCATTCACGCATCAGAAACCGACATCCTTCAACCAGTTCACACCGCTCTTCAGCTTGCGCAGCATCGACTTGCTCTGCTGCAGCCGCACGGCGTGTTTGATCTTCACTTGAGCCACATGATCTCCCTTCAACTGACAAATCGCACGATCAGCGGTCAGAGCCGTCTCGGAGACTTCGCATGTAGCAATCACCCGCTCAACGCTCACACTGGTGTGTTTGATAGGGTCATCCTCGCGATCAAATTGGATCACATTCAATGTCGAACCCGCTTTCACACCGTGATTGGTACCGAGAGAAATCGATGCAACGCGATCCTTTCCATGCGAACGAATCTTGTAGATGTATCCATAAACCGGCGCGGCCGAAGCGACCTCCTCCTTCATCTCATCCAACGCGCTGCCAATGGCACTGCTCAACAGCCCGCAAACATTCTGCACCCGGCAGCCGCTCTGCCAACGGGTCTCCGACGAGTTGGTCTCGACACCATCCTCCTGAATCACCTTTTTGATCTCACCGGACGGAAATTCAACAATGCGCACCGACACAGTCGCCTTGCCCTTCTCGGTACAGCTTGGCGGTGAGTAGTGGGAGTTCCCTTGGTCATCTGTCCAGCTGCGCGCCTCAGTAAAGTTGGCCTTTGCTTGCGCACCAGAGGCTGAGATCAGGACAGCATAATCGATCTGCTTCGCCAGCGCCTGCAATTTACGCGGATCCACACCGCCACCGAGTGAGGCAGCAAATTTCACCTCATTCATCAAGCCACCGAGCTGTGAACGTTCAATCACTTTGTAGGTACCCAACGAGGCGACCATGGTGGTCATCTGCTCGGTCAGGTTCTCATTGAGCGAACACTGCTTAAAGGAGGTTGCATTCTTACCCGGCAGCACTGCAACGCGCGGTTTCCGCCC
The DNA here is from genome assembly GCA_027018975.1 of Mariprofundaceae bacterium. Taxonomy (GTDB): domain Bacteria; phylum Pseudomonadota; class Zetaproteobacteria; order Mariprofundales; family Mariprofundaceae; genus Mariprofundus. The sequence continues at coordinate 3,213 of JALUXN010000274.1, forward strand.
CGATACCACATATGCCGGCAGGGTGTGGGAGGCCATCTGCTTATCCTGATCGGTCACCTGATAGTCGTTCAGATCCACTTTGGCAGCACAACCACCCAACATCAACAATCCAGCTGAAACTATAATTATTTTTCTCATCTCTCCTCCTTTTTCACTCACCAGTAGCAAGCATTACTCCTCATCCAGCGCCTCATAATTGTGCATATACTTGGTCACCTTCTGAACATACAGCTGCGTCTCCTCATACGGCAAACGGTGACGCAGATGATCGTACACCTCATCATAGCTCATCTGATTGATCAATGCAGACGCCTTACGAATATTGTGACTACCGGGAATAAACGCCTTGGCCACATTGCCGCCACCGGTGTTGTAAGCAGCGATCGCACACACCATGCGACTCTTCGGATCACGAATCCGCTTCATCTCACGCACCTGCAACAGCTTCAGATAAGCGCTGCCCAGCTCGATATTTCTATCCGGGTCATAGAGGTATTCAGATGAGACCACCCGGTCATCCTGATAGACATAACGATAAGCATCCCGCGCACCAGAGCGTGGCACCAGCTGCATCAAACCAAAAGCCGGCACACCCGAACGCGCCATAGGATTAAAATAGCTCTCCGTCTGCATAATGCCGAGAATCAAGGAAACCGGCAGACCGAAACGGTGCGACATCTCACGCACACGCGGCAGGTAAGGACGGATACGCCGCTGCAGATGCCCCGGCACCAATTGCACCTCCAGCGTCACCACCTGTTTCTGCCCTTGCGGGGTATGAATCACATGCTTGGTGATCGGCTTCTCCGCCACCGTCTGTGCGGCAAATATCGCCGCATTGTTGCGATCGACTGGACGGCCATCATCCAGTTTCAACTGACCCTGCAGCGGATAGACTGGCTTCTCACTCACCTCCGCCCCAGCCGGCGGTGCCACATGCAGCTCTGCATCTTCATGCGCCGGCTCGGCCACGACCTGCTCCAATCGCTGTTTGATCCGCGCCTTCACCTGCTCCGAATCCGGCGACTCCCCGGGCTTGAGAATGACATCAACCTGCAGCTTCCCCGCTTTGAAATCGACACTGGTTCGCGCATCACGATCTTTGCTGTAATCCACAAACTCCTTCTTACTCGGCTTCTTCGCCGCATCGCCCCACGCCGCATCAATCTCAGCACTGTAGCGTTTCCATGCCCGGTCGATCGCATCGCTATAACGCTGCCACGCCGCATCTTGCGCCTGCACCTCCGCCGCATATTGCCGATCCTGCTCGGCAAAGGCACTGTCCGCCGCCTTTACCGCATCGTCAAACGCATCGGCGGCAACCGGTGTCGGCGCCAGCGCCAGAGCGGATGTGAGAGCGATCAGTGGCCAGTTCGGGAAACGATCGCTCATTGCGCGCGAGGGATAGTTCCCAGTTTACGCAAGACCAGTAATAGATCGGTACCGCTCACCGGTTGATCGCCGCCAAAGTTGCCATTGACCAGATCAAGCGGTGTCATCAGACCGCGACTCACAGCCAGAAACGCTGCGTTATAGGCGTAATGGTTGGAGGAGAGATCAGGGAATGGGCTCTTGGTGCCAACAAAGGTACGGGAGAGCGCCTTTTTACCGGTGTAGGCAATCAAAATCTCCTCCACCAGCTTGGCCAGCTCGAAGCGCGTGACAGGCGCGTCGGGATGAAACAGGCCACGCTGATCGACCGTCACACTGGTCAGCTGCCGATTGACCACGGTATCAATCGCCGCCGCAAAGGTATTGCCTTTGCTATCTGCCGGCAGCGCCACCGCATGCGAGCGCTTCGGAAACAGCTTTTGAATCTCGATATCATCCACCAACACTGCAGCCAGTGTGGCACGGGAGATGGTCTTCTTTGTAGCCAGATCACCAACCCACCCTTTACCCGTACCACCCGCCTCAACCTGACGGAAGATGGAGGCCAGCTCACGCGTAGCAACGGCCGCCTCGCGACCACCCAGTTCAATCACCTTGCTGTAATACTTACGCGCTTCACGCTCCTTGCCTTTAGCACGAAATGCACGCGCCATCAGCAGATAGAGATCGGCACGCTCCGCATCAATTTTCCGCGCTTTGAAGAAGTTTTTCTTGAGATTACGGAACCATGCCTTGGGCTTGGCTGCCAATTCATACTGCCCCTGCACCAGCAGGTACTCAAATCGTTGTGGTTTGCTATCAGCATGATCATCCAACGCATCGAGCGTCTTGGCCATCTCGTTGTATTTGGCCAGTGCCAGCTCCGCCTTAGCCTTGCCCAGCCACGCGTCGAAGCTGTTTTGATCTTTGGCAATCGCCGCATCATACTCACCAAGCGCCTTAACAAACTGCGACTGCAGCGCATACCGATCACCCGCTTTGACATGATAACTGGCCGAATCCAACCCGCCAGCCCACGCCGACGACACAGCAAATAACGCAACCACCCATGCCCACAGATATTTTCTCATCAAACGCCTCCTAGTCCAACACCAACTACACTCATCTCGTCACCTAGAGCGCAAAAGCAACGCGCGCCTGACGCAGTGTATCTTGCATGCCAGCCATCTCGCCCAGCTTCTTCGCATCGGCATTGCTAATCACAATATCGGATCGATCCTGTACGCGCAGCGCCTTGATAACGATTGCGTGCTTGCCCAGACGTTCCAGCTTCGCCGCATCATCGGGCGACGTATCGTAGGCAACGATATTATCCTTCTTCTCCGGCATCACCATCGAAGCCCCATAGACCTCGTGACCATCTTCGTCATAGACATGCGGGAACATCGCCGTCTCCAGCCCCTTGCCGCGCGCATCGATCACCAGACCGGTGACCACTGCGACAGCACTACTACTCGATGTCGGCGCCGCGGCCGCTGGTTTCGCAGGCGCTGCAGTAGCTGCCGCAGCCGCAGCCGATGGACGACTGGCGAGCACCGTCTTGGCCACCCGTCTCATGTTGATCCCCATTGTCACTTCGACAGAACCATCCGGATTATAAACCGGTTTTCCCACCATCGACGCGTTGCGCAACGTCCCCTTCAATTGGGTGCGCACAATATCACTCTCCACCGCCATATCCTTCACCAGTGTCTGTGACTCCAGACGCACACCCTGCACGCGCTCCAGCAATGCCCGCTGCGCCATGACTACTGCGGCACGTTTTGCCATGATCCGCCCTCGCGTGGAGTTGCCGTATCGATCCGGCGGCACACCTATGCCAGTCGCTGTGATCTCACCGGTCTGCCAGTTCACGCTGCCATTGTCGAATGACTCCACATAGGGCTCAGCCACTGCCGTCGCGACAACACCGCAAGCCAGTGCCGCAGCCAGAACCGCCTGCCTGATCTGAATCTGTTTCATAACCACACTCCTTTCATCTTGTCAGCGAGCAATATAGTCGATACCCAACGATGCGCAACCTGCGAACCGGCACGTCATGGCTCCGCGTATTACTCCATCAACGGCACACCGGCGGCGATCTGCATGTTCACCAACAGATCCAATCGGTTGTCGATCTGATAAAAACGAGCCACCTGCTTGGCGGACAACACTTTCTTAAACTTGCGCACAAAGCGTTTCTTCACCTTTACCTGATCCTGCAGCACAGCCAGATAGCGATCGAGCAGCTTGGCAGCCAATTTGTCGCTCACGCTCCCCTGACGATAAGCATCCGCATAATCAGCAATCACCTTCACCCGCCGATCACCCACCTTGCCCATCTCGGCACGATAGGCGTTATACACTTGCCAGAAACCGTTCTCATTGGCCGATCCGTCCAGCTTCAAATTCTCGATCACGACCACTTTGCGCTGCGACTCCATGGCCGCTCGCGTCAGGGCAATCTCCTGCTGATAGATCGCGGTTGTCTTTGCCGGCTGCGCTGCCGCCACTGCAGGCAGACTCAGCAGCGCTACACAACATATCATCCACACATGTTTCATCATTTCCCTCCGTTTCATTGCAAATTCCACCTCGCGACTCTATCCAGTGACCACCCCATGACAACCATCGGCAGCAACGCTATCGTCACCGCCCAGACGGAGGATCGCATGACACGACGCATCGCAGCCACACTACTACTGTTGACCATCACCACACCGGCATGGGCGGAGAACAACAACAGCACCAATAGCCCGAACAGCGCCGTGCAGGCCGAACTGCTCCAGTC
>JALUXN010000275.1 GCA_027018975.1 Mariprofundaceae bacterium
TGATACTGACATTGTCAACGAAGTCGATCTGGAAGTGCGCAAAGAGTTGGTTCTGCCGAATGTCGATCCGCAGGATTTTGTGCGCCCCGGCGTCGAAATGTACTACGCCTCCACCTGCCGCCAGTGCCCAGCCGGCTGCAGCATTCACGCCCGCAACCGCGAAGGGCGGGTTCTGAAGCTGGAGGGTAATCCGAACTCACCGGTCAACAAGGGTCGTCTATGCATGATGGGGCAGGCCGGCTTGCAGGGTCACTACAATCCTGACCGTCTGACCAAGCCGATGATTCGCAAGGGCGGCAAGTTGGTCGAGGTCTCTTGGGACGAAGCCGAGAGCCGCCTGCAGAAAGCGCTGGGTCGCAAGAACGCTAGGCTTGCCTGGCTCAATGGTGCGACCAGTGGTCACCACGCCGCATTGATCAATACCTATCTCGAGAGCGTCGGCTCCAAGCATCACTTTGTGTTCGACACGCTGCCGCCGGCGGTTGGCCACGCAGCCAACGAAAAAACCTTCTCCTACGCCATGCCAAAGCTCGATTTCGACAAGGCGCAGCTGATTGTCTCCTTCGGCGCCGATTTCCTCGGCACATGGATGTCGCCGGTGCAGTTCGCCGGTCAGTATGGCAAGTTCCGTGGCGCACCGCGCGGTACACTGGTGCAGATCGAGCCGAAGATGACCCTGACCGGCGCCAATGCCGATCGTTGGATGCCGATCCGGCCGGGTACCGAGGGTCACCTTGCCCTTGCTCTCGCCTCACTGTTGGCACGCGACAGCCAATATGCCGCGCGCGTACCGGCAGATGTACTCGCCTCTCTGAAAGATGTCGATATCGAAGCCACGTCTAAGGCAACCGACATCAGCGTTGAGCGCATCCATAAATTACATAAGCTCCTCACCAGCCGCAGCCCGAGTTTGATTCTCTCCGGTGCCAGTGCAGAGGGCTTTGCGCATGGCTCGCAAGCGGCCAATGCTATCCTGCTGCTTAACATCATGCTGGATAACGTCGGCAAGACCATTCTGCCGCGCGACAAAGTCGCGTTCCCGGATCTGCATCCGCAAATGGGTGGCTGGGCAGAGCTGAAACGCTTCATTGATGGCCTTAATGCCGGCCAGTTCGATACCGTGGTGGTATTCGGCACCAATCCGATCTATCAGGCACCCGATTTCATGGCCGCCGACAAGGCCTTCGCGAAAGCGAAAACACGCGTCGCCTTCTCCATGTTCCCGGATGAGACCACGATGGCCGCCGATATTGTGATTCCGATTCACTCCTATCTGGAGGAGTGGAATACATCCATGCCGGCCTATGCGGTGGAGGATGGTCAGCTCAATCTCCAGCAGCCGACCATGAATCCGGTCTTTGGCAGCAGTGCCACCCGCTCTTTCGGCGATGTACTGCTCAAGTTGCTCGCCCATGTCGATGCGAAATATAAGCGTTGGGAGAGTTTTGAAGACTATGTGATGGATGCGCTGCTCACCATGCGTCCCGCGCTGGTCAATCCGCCGAAAGCGAGTGTGCCCGGCCAAACCGCCGAAGAGGGCTTCAGGCAGGGTATTCTGGCTGCCGGTTTTGTGCAGCTGAAGAGTGAGAAGGCAGCACCGATCGAGGCCAAAGCGGCGGCTGTCGAACTGCCTGCCGCTGCTGCAGAGGATGCGAGTTACCCATTCCACCTTGTGCCGGCACCGCGTCTCGGCCTGTGGGATGGTCGTCACGCCAACCTGCCGTGGCTGCAGGAGCTGCCAGATCAGCTGACCGAGGTCGTTTGGGATTCTTGGGTGGAGATCCATCCCAAAACAGCAGAAAAGTTAGGTGTGATTACCGGCGATGTGGTGCGTGTTACCTCTGCTGGTGGTTCGCTGGAGGCCAAGGCGGTTGTCTTCCCGGGCATCCACAAAAACACCATCGCCATTCCGCTGGGTCAAGGGCACACCGAATATGGTCGCTACGCCAAGGGTATCGGCGTTAATCCGTACAAAATCCTTACCGCACAATTTGACAAGCAGACGGGCGAGCTGGCTACCCATGCTACCCGCGTGAAGGTTGAGAAGATTGCAGATCGTGGTCCGCTGGTCACGTTGGCCAATGGCGATCTGGTACTGGAGAGCAACACCAGTACGCAGGCCGGCCGCGAGATCGTCAAGACGGTCACCGCCAAGCAGTTCAACCGCACCGAAAAGAAGGGAAAGGAGGTATAAGCCATGACGCTCAAACGTATGCTCGAGAACTGGTCTGACCTACGCAAACAGGACTACTACGAAGATGAACCCTACATGTGGGGGATGTCCATCGACCTGAACAAATGTATCGGTTGCGGTTCCTGTGTCACGGCTTGCTATGCAGAGAACAATCTGCCGGTTGTCGGTAAGGAGCGCTACTCTACCGGTCACTCGATGCACTGGATGCGCATTGAGCGCTACTGGGAGGAGCCGGAAGGCGAAGCGGATATCGACATCAAAGAGAGCGAATATCCCGAGCGCGGCGCCCACTACACGCCGATGATGTGCCAGCAGTGTAACCATGCGCCATGCGAGCCGGTCTGCCCGGTTGCAGCGACCTACCACACACCGGATGGCTTGAATGCGCAGGTCTATAACCGCTGTGTCGGCTCCCGCTATTGCGGTAACAACTGCCCGTACAAAGTGCGTTACTTCAACTTTTTCGACTTCTTCAAAGATCTGCCATCACCGCTGGAGATGCAGCTCAATCCGGATGTTTCGGTACGGAGTAAGGGTGTGATGGAGAAGTGCACCTTCTGTGTGCAGCGCATTCGTTCAGCCAAAGACGCTGCCGAGGATGAGGGTCACCGCGACTATATCGAGGATGGTACATTCCAAACTGCCTGCCAGCAGACCTGCCCGACCGAGGCGATTGTCTTCGGCAACCTGAAAGATGAACAGAGTCAAGTGAAACAGTCCTGGGTAAGCCATGAAGTGGAACTGAATCATTTTGAACAGGACAAATCGGAAGATGTGCGTGGCTACCGCGTGCTTGAAGAGCTGAATGTCGAGCCGTGTGTAATGTATCTCGATCGCGTTCGCGATACCGAAGTCTGATCGACCGCACAGTAAAGATGCTAGAAAAGATAAACGAGGGGAGATAAATCCATGAGTGATTACAGCATGAAAGATATCGAATGGGCTAAGATCAACAGAGATGTCTTAGCCAGTCTTGAATCGCCCAGAAAAGAGTTCTGGATCGTGCTTGGCGTCTGCTTGGTCTTGGTACTGTGCGGCGTTGCAGCTGAAGCCTACCAGTATAATGAAGGCTTGGGTGTAGCGTTGATGGATCGCCCCCACTTCTGGCAGCTCTATATCTCCAACTTCGTCTTCTGGATCGGCATGAGCCACTCGGGCACGTTGCTGTCAGCCATTCTACTACTGACGCAAGCCGATTGGCGTAAGCCGATTTACCGCTTCGCTGAAGCGATGACGCTCTTCTCCATCCTGACTGCCGCCATCTTCCCTGTGATCCACTTGGGTCGTGTCTGGAATATGTACTGGGTACTGCCTTATCCGAACGAGCGCACCATCTGGCCGAACTTCCGTTCGCCGTTGTTATGGGATGCTGCTGCAATCACCACCTACGCCACCAGCTCTATCCTCTTCCTCTATGTCGGCATGATCCCCGACTTGGCGATCTGTCGTGATAACGCCAAAGGGTGGCGCAAGAAGCTCTACACCGCACTCTCCATCGGTTGGATGGGTCGCGCCAGTGAGTGGCTGGCTTTCCGCAAGACCTACGTCCTGCTCGCCTGCTTCCTCGTACCATTGGCGGTGTCCGTGCACTCCATCGTGGCCTCCGACTTCGCCATGTCCATCATGCCCGACTGGCACATCACCTCGTTCCCGCCCTACTTCGTGGCTGGCGCGCTCTACTCCGGTTGTGCGGCCATTATCACCCTGTTTGTGCTGCTCCGTTACGTCTTCAAGTTTGAGGCCTATATGACCACCGAGATCATGGATAAAACTGCGAAACTGACATTCGCCATCGCCATGGTCTGGAACTACCTCAACCTGAGTGAATATGCCTCCATCTGGTACTCCAACGACATGTTCGAGAAAGAGGTGTTGATGGAGAAATTCTTTGGTCCTTATCACTGGGTTGTCTGGGGCATGCTGCTCTGCGCCACCGTGGCACCGTTTGCGATGGCCTTCAAAAAGGTACGTCACAACATGTGGGCGATGTTCTGGCTCTCACTGGTACTGCAGCTGGGCATGTGGCTGGAGCGCTTCCAGATCGTCAGCCCGCCGCTGGCCAGCAACCATGAGCCGTGGACCTGGGCAGTCGTGTGGCCGGGTCTGGTTCAGCTCACCATCACTGTGGCCAGTTTCGGCTGGTTCACCATGCTCTTCCTGATCTTCTGCAAGGTCTTCCCGAGTGTCTCCATGTACGAAGTGAAAGAGATGGTCTTCCATCGTCGCAAAGCCAGTTCGCGCACCGAAATGGAAGATCTTAATAAAGTGAAGGATGAAATGATCAAACAAGAGGAGGGCTTGTCATGAGGCGGAGAAAAAAACATTTTCTGTTCGGCGTATATGATGACTTTGACAAGGCAAGGGATGTTGTATCAGAACTGAAAATGCTCGATCTGAAAGAGATGGTGGTCGATAACATCGAACTCTACTCCCCGATTGAGCATCCTGAAGTCGAAGAGATCCTTGGTGAGTTTCATCAGCCGATTCAGCGCTTCACCTTCTTCGGCGCCATCACCGGTGCAATCTGCGCCTTCCTCTTGGTAGCCGGCGCAGCGCAGGCGATGTTTACCGTGCAGCCGCAGGGTGGCAAGCCGGTGATTCCGCTGCCAATGGATATTGTCATCACCTACGAAGGTACGATCATGTTCGGTGTTTACTCGACCATTATCGCCTTCCTGATCTATTCCGGCATGCCGAAACGCTTGAAAAAATACTACACCCAGAAGGTGAGTGAAGATCAGATCGGCATCGAAGTCGAGGTCGTCGCAGAGAAGAGTGATCTGGTACGTGCAGCCTTGGAGAAGTGCGGCGCAGTTGAAATCAGGGAAGTGACACAATGAAAAAGCTACTGTTAACCATTTGTATTTTCGCGTTGCCAGTCACCGCACTGGCTTGGCCGTGGTCCAGAGACTTGATGAACCAACCCTCCATCAAGCCGCAGGAGCCGCCGATCAACACCTATCCGAAAGACTCGATCCCGGTGGGCGGCAGATGGACTAAGGTCGCTGATCGTGATGCGGCAGACAAGCTGGTCAATCCGGTCAAACCGACCCAAGCATCCATCAAAATGGGGCATGCACTCTTTCAAACCTACTGCTTCCCCTGCCATGGTTCCGGTGGTAAGGGTGATGGTCCGGTCGGCAAGATTTTTGAGACGACTCCGGCCGATCTCACATCGGACTACGTCAAAAATGATCTGACCGATGGCTGGATCTGGGGCACCATCACCTTCGGCAGCTATATCATGCCTCGCTACGGCTATGATATGTCGCCAAAGGAGCGTTGGGATGTGGTCAACTATATCCGTCATGAGCTGGAAAAACGGATGACCGCCACAAGTAAGGAAGAGCGCGCAGCACAGGTTCTCGGCGGCGCTCAGGATAAAGGGGGGGAGTAAGACATGACCATGTCATTTCCAAATTGGGCAGTGTTGATGGATAACTATCTGTTCACACTCTATATCCCACTTGCAGCGACATTCTGGGCTGCGGTGCTACACTTGGTGAACGGCAAATGGCGCTACGAAGTGCGTTTCCTGCTCGCCTCATCTCGGGCACTCTTTCCGCTCGGCTTCGTTCTGTTGTTGATTATTCTGGCCAGTGGCGAGCACAGCTTCCTGTGGATGAAAGGCGAGACATTCGGTCAGCCGCTCAATGGCTGGCACAATGTGCTCTTCTTCGATGCGCGTCAGATCGTTCTCTACTTGGTTGTCTGGGCATTCTGCCTGCACTTCATCAAGCTGCAGCGCAAAGAGTTCCCCCACGCTGATCCGGCCGATCGCCGCCGCTTCCGCAACTTCGCGCTGTTGGTACCGTTCGTCTACTGCATCTACGGCACCATCGTCGCTTGGGACTTCGAGATGACACAGGTGCCACGCTGGTGGAGCCCGCTCTATGGCCCCTACCACTTTGAGAGCATGATGCGTGCGTTTCTCGCCTTCTTCATTGTTTCACTCTTTGTGCTGCGTCAACGCGACTGCCTGAAGCGTCGGATCAATGACTACGTGTTCAACTACGTGGCGCAGATTATGCTGGCTTTGACCATCATCTGGACCTACGCCTTCTTCATGCAGTATCTGGTCATGTGGTATGGCGACCTGCCGGAGGAGATCTTCCGCTATCACAATATGATGGACGGCCCGAACTGGTTCCTCTTCTGGCTCTTCTTCCTGTTGAATTCGTTTGTGCCGTTCCTGATGCTCATTTTCACCACCATGCGCCACTCACCGGCACTGATGCTCATTCCGTCATGTAGCATTTTGATCGGCACGTTCCTGGAGCGCTATATGTGGATCATCAGTGGTCATGCTGACGATATTGATCACACACCGTTCCTCTCCTCTTGGATCGATGTGGCAATCACCGTCACCATCTTCACCTTGGGCTGCATCCTCTGGGATCGCCAAATGAAGAAGGATGGCCTCTACTACGAAGGCGAATAAGCCTGCATCGTCACACAAAAAGGCTGCCGTTCCAAATGGAATGGCAGCCTTTTTTCGTTCATAGCCTCGGCTCGTGCCGGCCAAAAGTTACGGCTTCACATGACCTCGATGACTACTGCAGTCGCCCACCGACTCAGCCTGATGCAGCAACGCCAATGTCGCCTCCGGTTGGATCAGCACATCGGCTAGGGAATAACGATTGAGTGTATCAAGAAATGCCTTGCGCGCCTGAAAGATGCCATGTTTGAGCACGCACACCGGTGAGATCGGGCAGGTATTGGTCTCCGGGTCGAAACACTCCAGCAAATTCATATGTGGCTCAGTACCAATGGTCACCGCACCGATATTGATCTGCTCCGGTTTAAGCGCCAAACTCATACCGCCCGATCTACCACGCACCGTCTTGATCCATCCGGCCTGTGAGAGTTTATGAACAACCTTCACCATGTGATTGCGATTCACTCCATAGGCTTCAGCAATCTCGGTAATGGTACAACGGCGACCGGGATGCAGCCCCAAATAGAGCAATACGCGCAATGAATAATCGGCATGTTGTGTTAATTGCATTGGCCAATGGTATATTCTCTTGACATCTTCTGTCCAGCACACATAACATTCATCCCCGATGCACGTTATGTGCAGACAAACATTCGGAGGTTCAATCATGAGCAGTGTCTACGAACAACTCGGTGGCGAAGCCGCCATCAACGCAGCAGTCGATGTCTTTTATCGTAAGGTCTTAGCAGATAAATATGTACTCCCCTTCTTTGAAGGCGTGGACATGGAGAAACAGGCAGCCAAACAGAAAGCATTCCTGACCATGGTCACCGGTGGACCCAACAGCTATACCGGCAAAGATATGCGCGAAGGCCATCGTCACCTGATCAAGATGGGGCTCAACGACTCTCACTTTGATCACATCCTCTGCCACCTGCGCTCCACACTGGCTGAGCTCGGCGTTGCACAGAATCTGATCGACACCGTTATCAGCGTGGCCGAAAGCACTCGCGACGACGTATTGGATCGCTAACCATGCATTGGGGCACCTTTCTTCTCGCATTTTCGATCTTTGTTGCGATCGGGCTACTCCTGCCGATCATCCTCTCTAGCATTGCCGAAAAAGGGCGTACCATGAAAAAAGAGGAGGACGTTAATCCGCCCAGCAGCAAACCGCAGACGCTGTTTGAGCAACTCGGCGGCGCTGCTGCGGTCAATGCAGCAGTCGATGTCTTCTATCGGCGTGTATTGGCGGATGCCTATATCAACCGCTTCTTTGAAGGGGTCGATATGGAGAAGCAGGCGGCCAAGCAGAAAGCCTTCCTCACCATGGCATTCGGCGGGCCGCACAACTACTCCGGCAAAGATATGCGCGAAGGGCATCGTCATCTGGTCAAGATGGGGCTCAATGACTCCCACTTTGATCATATCCTGATGCATCTGCGGGCAACCCTTGCCGAGCTCGGTGTCGGTAACGACCTGATCCAGCAGGTGATCGACATCGCCGAGAGCACCCGTAATGACGTACTCGACCGCGATGACCGTTCACTCTATGAGCAGCTCGGCGGTGAAGCCGCTGTCAACGCCGCAGTCGATGTCTTCTATCGTCGCGTATTGGCAGATGCCTACATCGTCCGCTTCTTTGAAGGGGTCGATATGGAGAAGCAGGCTGCCAAACAAAAAGCCTTCCTCACCATGGCATTCGGCGGACCGCACAACTACTCCGGCAAGGATATGCGTGAAGGGCATCGCCACCTGATCAAGATGGGGCTCAACGACTCCCACTTTGATCATATCCTGATGCATCTGCGCGCCACACTCGCTGAGCTCGGTGTCGATAACGGCCTGATCCAGCAGGTGATTGCCATCGCCGAAAGCACACGCGACGACGTATTGGATCGCTAAACGCACATCGCCAAAGGGAGGGAGGCATCAGCCTCCCTTTTCCTTGCCCAAAATCACACCCGCCAACCCCATACATAGAAGGAACCAGCATGCCCATTATCCGCTACGAAGGAAAAGATTACGACTGCCCCAGTGATGAGATACTGCTCGACAGCTTGGCGCAGCAAGGGGTCAAACTCCCCTCATCCTGCAAATCCGGCGCCTGCCAAACCTGCCTGACGCGCGCTATCAGCGGCACGCCGCCCGCTGCGGCACAGAAGGGGCTCAAAAGCACACTGGCAGCCCAAGGCTACTTCCTCGCCTGCCAGTGCAAGCCGGAGAGCGACATGGAGATCGGACTGGCTACCATCTCGCAAAAATTCTCCACCCGCCTCATCGACAAAATGGCTCTGAACGAAAGCGTCATCCGCCTGCGCCTGAGCAAACCCGACAACTTCGACTACCACGCCGGTCAATTCATCAACCTCATCCGCCCCAGCGACGAGCTCACCCGCAGCTATTCGCTCGCCTCCCTGCCATCAGACGATGCACTGGAATTGCACATCAAACGGGTGCCCAAGGGCGCCATGAGCGGCTGGCTCTTCGATCACGTTGAAACAGGAGAGGAACTCGCCTTCTATGGCCCATCCGGCGACTGTTTCTACCTGCCGGAAGACCCAGAGCAACCGCTGCTGCTGGTCGGCGCCGGCACCGGTCTGGCGCCACTCTACGGCATTATCCAAGATGCACTGCAACAAGAGCACCGAGCACCCATCCACCTTTTCCACGGCAGCCTCGCCAAAGAAGGCCTCTATCTTATCCAAACACTGCGCGAACTGGACAATCAATATGCGCAATTTCACTACACGCCATGTGTCCTCCACGGCGACTCTCCGCCCGGCGGCATGCAGGGCAATATCGGCGATCTGCCGGTTCAGGCGCTCGGCTCACTGAGTGGCTACCGCGTCTTTCTCTGTGGTGATCCGGCCATTGTCCGCACCTTGCGGCAAAATATTTTTATGGCCGGCGCATCCATGCAGGCGATCCACTCCGACCCCTTTGAATTTGCCGCCAGCTAAGCGTACACCATGATATAAAACAGCCGTGCACAACCAACGCCAATATTCCCCTTGCATCACGCAATATGCACCGATAACATCCCCCGCAGTGATTTCTATGGGAGGCATACATTATGCACTGGAGTACCTTTATTCTTGCGTTTTCAATTTTCACCGTGATGGGACTGCTGTTACCGATCGCGCTCTCTTCCATTGCGGAGAAAGGTCGCACACACGGCTAATTGCTTGAACACACGAAAAGCCCGGTCAGTTCGCTGCCGGGCTTTTTTTATGCGCTTACCCCGATACAACAAGCGCGGCTCCATCAACCAGTAGCATAGGAGGAAAACATGGTCTCAAACGGGCTCCAAAAAGCGGCGGATCAGCGCGCACTGCGCACCTTTGCGCTATGGATGGGCTGGGCGATCTCCGCGCTAACCATGTTTGCCATGATGTCCCGCAGAGCCAATGTCATCAGCTTCGTGATGCACGACCAAACCCGCGTCACTTGGCTGATCATCGGCATGTTTGTCCTCGGCGTTGCCGTCAGCTTTATTCAAGCTATGAAACTCACCACGGAATGGTTCCGCGCCTACCGCATCGAAGACACCCTCAAAATCCGCGGACTCAGCGGCGTTGTCAAAAGCGGTGCCGGCCACTTGGTGGATCACTTTGTCGATGCCATGCAGGCGATTATTGACCGCAATGGCCGCATCGATGTCGATGCACTGATCAACGTCCAGTTCTCCTCGCAGCACCGCATCAGTCAATTTGTCGGCATGCTGGGCAATTTGATGATCACCCTCGGCCTGATCGGCACTGTACTCGGCATGACCATCACCATGAACGGCCTGAATGGTGCATTGGGCTCACTCGGTGTCGATCAGAGTCTGCTCATCGATGGTCTGCGCAGTGCCATGAACGGTATGGGCGTCGCCTTTTACACGACGCTGATCGGTTCAGTACTCGGCGGCGTACTGCTGCGCGTCTTCTCATGGATCACCGACACCTCGGTCAATGGCCTGCAAGATCTCATGCTACGCAGCTGCATGGTCTATGCCTCCGCCGACATGGAACCGAACGAACAGCGCAACATCAAAGCCCTCGACGCCAGCGTCGAACAGCTCCAGCAGCGTATCGAACTGTTGAACCTCGCCCTGCAGGCCAGCCGCAACGAAATGAGTCAGCTACGCCAAGAAGCCACCCAGATGCACGAAGACCTGGATGAACTGGCCAAGCACGACCCAATCCGCAAACTGGCCGCCGGCCACGCCCGCTACGCGCTGAGCATCCACCCCGGCCCTATCACCCGTCTCAAAAACCTCTTCACCAAGCAGCAAGATTAAACGCACATGCGCCAACAACGATCCAACCAGCAGGATAATTTCTACGAAATTTTCTCGGATATGGCGCTGCTCATGCTCGCTGCATTTATCTTTCTCTTCGCACTGATCCTGATCAACGCGCAGCTGCAGGGCAGCGGTAAAACCAAGGAGATGCTCGATCAAATCGCCGCGCTGCAGGCACAGCTGAAAGATGCCGGTCGAGAGAACCAATCACTGCAGCAACAGATCAACAGCCTCGCCAGTGTTGATGCCCAGCAGCAGATGGAGAATGTGCAGGCGTTGATTCAGGGCGGCACTGTCCAAAATAAGATCAATCAGGTACTGCTCAGCGCCGACATGGCCAGCGGCCGAGGCAAGCACGACTTCGACATGTTTGTAAGAGGATTGCATGACCTGCCGGGTCGCGACCTGCATCTGGTGGTCGATGCCACCGGTTCCATGCACGGTGTGACCACGTTCCTCATTCCCGTACTACGCCTGATCGCCATTCGTTCCGGCAAACACCTATCAGCCGTCAGCTGGTATGCCGATCGCAAGAGTGGTACATATACCGGCAGTATGGCGGAGATGTTTGATCAACTGATGCAGAATGCCCCCTTTGTCGGCACCGATGAAACCATCGGCCACACACTCCGTTATATCAAAGAGAACTCGCCGATTCCCAGCGCATATCTACTCATCGGCGACGAACCACCCACCGATGAAATTCGCTATCTGGAGATCCCCGCGCCTGTCTTCACCCTGCCGCTGGGCACCAGCGACGACAACACCAAGATCGCATTCAAAACCATTGCCGAAAAAACTGGCGGCAAGATGCTTACACTAAAATTTCAGTAACCCGCAGCAACAGGCGCTGCCGCCGGCGCGCTGAAAAAGATCGCCACAATCACCATATGCACCACATAACCGACTGCATACGTCGATAATGCCGGCACGGCGATAATCATCGCAGCCATCGCTGCAGAGACCTTCAAACGCTCCACCAACGCAGTCCAGAGCAGATAGAGCCCCCACGCGCTCCCTACCATGCTCGCCACCGGAATATAGATCACCATCGCCGGTGTCGAGGCATAGCTGACCATCTGAAACGCATTCGCCGGCCCCAGTTTCTTCTTAGCCAGCGTCCGAACAGCCCAGGCAATATATTTTCCCCACAGCCAAGTCAGCAGCAGCGTTACGCCCCAGCTCACCGGCACCATAAAGAGCAGTGTCCACTGATAGAATGGCACCCCTACGAACGAAGCAATAAAGACCAGAAATGTCGTATAAAAAAAGGCGTTGCCATAAAACGCCGCAGTCGGCATCTCTGTAAAAAACTGTTTCGGCGCCACCAACAAGCTACGCACCGCCGGCAAAAAGGTGGACAACATTTGATTCTTATCAAAATAGTTCATATAAACTCCATATTATGATTTATCAGACAGTTCAGAAAAAAACTCGCGATATGCTGGCCGCCGACCCAGCCAGAGGCGAGTCAGGGCGAACGACACCGCTTTCAAACGGATCAGAATCAGCAGCATAACCACGCTGGAGATGCCCATCACCCACAGTCCGCCGCTCAACCCCTTATCGACCAGCATCGCGTAGGTGAAAAAATAGATCGACATGGTCAGCGCGAAGAGCACGCCGATGGCGACGGCGATATTCTCCTGCACCTTGCGGATGTGCGCCTCGATCGCTTCTCTCTCGTGCATCTCACCCATGTTAGTGGCGGAAATGGCGAATGCCGGTGAAGACCATGGCGATATTCTGCTCGTTGGCAGCGGCAATCACCTCATCGTCACGAATCGAGCCACCTGGCTGAATCACCGCCGTCGCTCCCGCTTCGGCCAACGCATCCAGTCCGTCGCGGAAAGGGAAGAAGGCATCCGACGCCACCGCCGAACCCTTGATCGCCTCGCCACCGTGGTGGGCGGCAATGCGGGTGGAGTTGACGCGGTTCATCTGCCCGGCGCCAACGCCGAGGGTGGTGCCATTTTTGGCAAAGACAATGGCATTGGATTTCACATGCTTGGCGACCGACCAGGCAAAGAGCATATCACGCCACTCCTGCTCGCTCGGCGCCCGCTCAGTAATCACCCGGCAGGCATCGCGATCCAGAATATGCGCATCGCGCTGCTGCACCAACAAACCACCATTGACCCGCTTAAACTCGTAACCGCCGCGCACCGGCGCTGCCGACGGCGCCAGCATCAGACGCAGATTCTTGCGCTCTTTCAGAATCGCCTGCGCCTCATCGGAGAAGCCCGGCGCAATCACCACCTCCATAAAGGTCTCGGCGATCAACGCCGCCGCACCGGCAGTCAGCTCACGATTAAAGGCGGCAATACCGCCAAAGGCAGAGACCGCATCGGCTGCCCGCGCCCGCTCATAGATCTCCGCCTGCGTACCGCCGCCCATCGCCACGCCACACGGATTGGCGTGTTTGACAATCACCACCGCCTCATCCTCCAGATCGCGCACCAGCGCAAAGGCGGCATCGGCATCGGCGATATTGTTGTAGGAGATCGCCTTACCCTGCGTCACCACGCAATCGGCCATCGAGACACCATCATCTTCCGGATCAGCATAAAACGCACCGGCCTGATGCGGGTTCTCACCATAACGCAGCTCATTTTCAGTCTTGATGAATTGACGGGTAAAAATATCAGGAAATTCACGCTTGCTGCCATCGGCGTTAAGCGCGGAGAAGTGGTTGGCGATGGCACCATCGTAGGCCGCTGTGTGGGCAAATGCTTTGACCGCCAGCGCCCGCCGGCGGGATTCATCCAACGTGCCATCACGTACTGCGCCGAGCACCATCTCATAGTCGCCGGGGTCAACCACCACCGTCACAAAGCGGTGATTCTTCGCCGATGCGCGCACCATGCAGGGGCCGCCAATGTCGATATTCTCAATCGCATCGTCGATCGTACACCCATCCTTGGCCACCGCCTCACGGAAGGGATAGAGATTCACACAGACCAGATCGATCTGCTCGATACCGTGCTCGGCCATCGAGGCGAGATCACCCGCATTGTCGCGCCGCGCCAGAATCCCGCCATGCACCTTCGGATTGAGCGTCTTCACGCGCCCATCCATCATCTCCGGAAAGCCCGTGTAATCAGACACATCGCGGCAAGCAACGCCCGCCTCGCGCAGCAGCTTCGCCGTGCCGCCGGTAGAGAGAATATCGACACCCATCTCCGCCAACGCCGCAGCAAATTCGCTCACGCCCGTTTTATCCGACACACTGATCAGTGCACGCTTGATCGGCTGTTCTGTCATAAACACCATCCTATCTCTTAAAATGAAAGGTCGGCGAGCCTACGCATCAACCGCGCCCTCGCAACACGTGATCGCATGTTTCAGCGAGAACTCCACCGTCTGCGTCTGAATCGCATGCCGCGCCCCGCTGCACTGCAGGCACCAACTGTGCAGCTGTTGAACCCCATCCACACCCGGCCACGCCACCGCCAGCCAGACCGTGCCGACCGGCTTCTCCAGCGACCCCCCACCGGGCCCGGCAATGCCGCTGACCGCAATGCAGAGATGGCGTTCGCCCGCGCCGCCCGCCGCCATCGCACGCACCACCGGCTCACTCACCGCACCATATCGCGCCAGCAGTGCGGGTTCCACCCCAACCATCTCCGCTTTGGCCTGATTGCAATAGGTGATCCAGCCGCGATCCACAACAGCCGATGCTCCAGGCACCGCGCACAACTGCGCCGCAATCGCGCCGCCCGTGCAGGACTCCACCGTGCGCAACAGCCAACCGCGCCGCTGAAGCGCAGCCAACAACTGCTCCGCCGGCGTCATCGACAGCCCATCCACACATTCTGCCCCCATCAACGCCGCCAACCAGCGCGCACGGCAGTAGATCAGATCCCCCAGCGGCAGCAACACCGCCCGCTGATCGCCCGATAGCGCCAGCCAGCCGCTGCGCGGCGGATTCTCCAGCGCTAGGGCCTCCAGCTGCCACCCCGCGCCACGCAGCTGGTCAGCCATCGCATCCAGCCATGCTGCTTCCGCCACCACCAAGATCCGCACCGCCGACCACGCCACATCCCGAGGCGAAGCCAGCAACGACAACGACACCCGCGCCGCCCCCGCTTCCCTCAACCAGCGCCGCAACCAGTCACTGGTCAAGCCGGCCACCACCATATCGTTGAACGCCACCTCGCTAAGCAACAGCTGCACATCCCTAGCCGCCAAAGAACGCACCTCCGCCAACCAACAGCGCCATCACCAGCAGCGCGCCCAACAGCCCCGCTGCCAGATCATCGGCCATAATCGACCACCAATCCGGCCCCAGCCGCTCAATCGCCGAAATCGGCCACGGCTTGACAATATCGAACAGCCGAAACGCCACAAATGCGACCAGCGCCAACCACAGTCCATCCGGCAGCCAGTCAGCCAGCAGCACCATCGCCAACCACTGCCCCGCCCACTCATCGATCACAATCCAGCCGGGATCATGATCACCCGACATCTGCGGCAACAGCCGTGCGCAAACCGCGCAACCAAGCCACGTCACCACGACTGTCGCGACCAGCAAAGCTGTCACGCCGAAGAACTCGATCAGCAGCCACGCCGGCAGCAATGAGAAGAGCGAACCCCATGTCCCCGGCGCTTTGGGCAACCAGCCACTGCCGAAGCCCGCCGCCACCCACGCCAGCGGCGTGCGCGGTGTAGAAGATGCATGCGATTCAGCTGAAATGGTCAAATCCACCCTCCAATTGCGTCAAATCCAATGGTTCCCCGTGCAGCTGCATCCGCACCCCCGCCACCGCATCACAGCGGCCAACGCATGCCGCCAGTTCACCGGGAATCTCCACTGCCGCCGGCGCAGTAAAGAGCAGCGCATAATCTTCGCCACCTGCAGCCGCCAACTGCAGCGCACGCGCCTCCCCCGCCTCGGCAACGAGCCAATCCCAACGCGGCAGCTGCGCCACATCGATCTCTATGCCCACCCCAGAATCCGTCGCCAAATGCCCCGCATCCTGCAGCAGTCCGTCGCTCACATCGATGCAGCAACGCACCCCCAGCTTACGCAACCGCACACCTGCAGCCAGCTGCGGCGTAATGCTCATCTGTTGTTTCGCCGCCTCACGCTCGCCCGCCAACCACGCCTGCAGCCCTAAAGCATGCAGGCCAACCGCACCAATCAGATAGAGGCGATCCCCCGACTGCGCGCGATCACGCCGCATGGCACTGCCCACCGGCAGCTGACCGCACACCGTCACCGACAGCGCCGGCAGCGGACTGCGACAGCTATCGCCACCTGCCAGCTCCACCCCATGACGGCGCAATGCCGCCACCGCGCCCAGCCCCAGCAGTTCAAATGATGCCACATCCGGTGCCATCACATTCAACCACACCGCCAACGGCTCCGCCCCCATCGCGGCTAGGTCCGAGAGCGCCGAGCAGAGCGCCCGATCGGCGGCCACATCAAGCGGAAAATCCTCCGGCCAGTGCACCCCCTGCACACTCGAATCGCTACTCACCACCAGCTCCATCCCCGCAGCCGGCGCATGGATCGACGCATCATCGCCAATCCCCAGCCGCGTAAAGGGATGCGACACCAAATCCGCCCGCCGAAAGAGGCGATCAATCAAGCCAAATTCACCCGCCGCCATTTCCACCCTCAACCATGCCATCCCCCGCCCGCTGCAGCTGCGCATAAAAGAATCCATCATGCTCGGCCGCCGGCAGCAGTCTCTGCATCTGCTCGGGTGCCGCGCGCCCGGCGACCACATTCTCATTCTCCTGCCGATGAATCGAGCAGACGGCGTAGAGCATCGCCGCACCCGGCTTGAGCAGGCGCAACGCCTCATCGACCATCGCCCGCTGCACACCGGCCAGCTGCGCCACATCCTCGCTGCTGTGCAAAAACTTCGCATCGGGATGACGGCGCAGAATACCGGAGGCGGAACAGGGTGCATCGAGAAACAGCCCATCGACCGAGGCATCGGCAAAAGGCAGCGTCGTTGCATCGGCCTGCATGATCGTCACATTGCGGCAATCCAAACGATCGAGATTCTCCGCCAGCCGCGCCATGCGCGATGCCTGCCGCTCCACGGCGACAATCTCAGCCTGCGGAAAACGGTGCGCCAACAGCGCCGTCTTACCGCCCGGCGCTGCACAGAGATCGAGCAACAGCGATGGCGGCTTCGATGGCGCATAGGCCATCACCGCCGCCTGCGCCGCCTGATCGATCACACAGAACGCGCCGTCATCAAAGCCCGGCAGCGTGGTCACATCGCAGCCGGACGGCAACAGCACAGCCAGCGGCGACAGCGCCCCGGCCGCCGCACGAATCCCCATACGCCGCACATCCGCCATCCAGCGTTCACGATCGACAAACACCGCCAGCGTCAATGGTGGCGGAGACTGGCACACCTGCGCCAACTGCTGCACCGCATCGGCACCAAAATCATCACGCCACGCGGCATAAATCCACTGCGGCAGCTCCGCCCGCTGATAGGGTTTTAACTTGGCCGGAGGTGCCTGCTCAGCAACCCGCCGCAGCACTGCATTGACAAAACCGGCTGCCGCCGGCTGCAGCGCCTTCACCGCCTCCACCGTAGCCGAGAGCGCCGCATAGTCCGGCAACTGCATCCGCCGCAACTGATAACAGCCCACCAGCAACGCCGCCTGCGCCAGCGCATCGGGCTTAGCTTTGGTAAATCGTGAATAATCGGTCTGCAGAGAAAAATAGTGGCGCAACACGCCATAAACCAGCTCGTAGAGCCAACGCCGCTGCTGCGCCGACAACCCTGCCGCCTCAGCCTCCATCGCCACCACAGCCTTCTGCCGCCGCTGCAACACCCGCACCACAATCGCCACCGCTCGCCTACGCAACATCATGCCAAAACGCTATCGGCTGCCGCGCCAAAAAGCATCCGGGCGCAATCCATCGCATCACCTACGCAGATGCTTCATTGACACCCACCCGCCACAGCTCCTACCTTTCGATTATCCAAGCGATGACAATTGATGCATTTAACCGACATGATTGACCTATTGCTTGGCCATTACACCATTTTGGAGGGAACATGAAAAAAAGCATCATCATCTGTGCCGCTGCGGTAGCCATGATGTCACTATCTGGATGCGCTACCATCTTGAAAGGAAAAACGCAGAAAGTGAATATCAACACATCCAACGGCGCTAAGATTCAAGCCAACGTCGATGGGCAGACTGTCCAGCTACCGAATGTCGTGGAGGTGAAGCGCCATAAAGATCCACTGATGATCACCACCAGCAACGAGAACTGCACACAATCCACTGTCGTCAACAATGAAGTTGAGCCAGCCTTCTGGGTCAACATTCTCTCCGGCGGCGCGTTCGGTTCCACCACCGACTACGCCACCGATTCCATGTGGAAATACGACGAAAACATCACCGTCCACTGTAACTAATTGCTCACACCCATCATCAAGGGCGGCCTCTTCGCCACCCTTTTTTGCTTGTTTGTGAGTCACTGCGCAGCCGGCGAGATCACCCTCTCGCCGGCGCGTTTGTCTGAACTGGCGAATCACACCGCATGGCGCGCACTGCTCCACGCCAACAGCGCCAATCACAGCCGCATCCACGATCCACACTTCTTCCTCGCCACTCCGCCCTTTAACGCCAAAAACGAACTCATCGCCACATTACGGGGATTTCAACAACCGGCATCGCTAGCCGACAAACACCCGATCTGCCGCTTCCCCGCCCGCTTTCAGTGGTTAAGTCGGCAGCTGCAACTATCGCGCGCCAGCTTTCCACAGCCGGACTGCCAGCAATACCACCACTTTCTGAACAAAGTGCCCGCGAATCAGATCGAACTGGTCTTCGCCTCAAAAAATGTCGTCAGCCCATCCAGCATGATGGGGCACGTCTTCCTCAAGCTCGCCGGCAAACGCAGCGATGGCCGCCATGCCGAGCATGCGGTCACCTACTTCACACTACTGGATTCATTCAACGTACCGAAAATCGTCTATCAGAACTTTGCCGGAGGCATGCAGGGCTACTTTGCGCTCCAACCCTATCGCCGCCTGAAAGAGAACTACCTGCAGCGGGAATACCGCAACATTTGGGAGTACCAACTCACCCTCCAAGCTTGGCAACGCGACATGATCCGCGCCCATATCTGGGAACTGAAGGACATAGATAGCGACTATATGTTCGCCGCTTACAACTGCGCCACGCTCACCTGGTACTTCATGCAGATTGTTGCGCCCGAAGCGTTTGCCCACTACCCCAAACTGTGGGTCAGCCCGATCGATGTCATCAAAACAGCCAGCCGCCACCAGCTGATCCGCAGTACACGAGTAGTCACCTCCAACCGTTGGAAAATCCAGATGTTGCTCGATCAGAGCGGCATCGCCAGTAGTACCCTGAAATCACAGCTGGCGGCCATCACACCCGAGCAGGCCACTGCGGCGATCCAAGCACTACCGCCCGCCAACCGCCTACTGGCGCACGCCTATCTCGACTATCTGCAACAGAGTAACCCCGCCGCGCTAGAGCAGTTCCCTGCCGCCGATGCCATCCAGTCGGCACTCAATCGGCAGAGTGCCGACTACCAGATCGATTACAGCCACTACAAACAGCCCACCCGTGTGCCGGGCAACATGCAGCTACGCATGGAAACAGGGCGCAGCTCTCTGCGCGGCAATTTTGCCGGATTGGCGTGGCTACCTGCCGCCAATCGCCTGACCGACGATCAGCGGCAATTTTTCTCCGCCAATGAACTCCGCCTTGGCGAGCTCTCCGCCCGCCTCTATCAGGGCGGTCACCTCCAGCTTGAACGCGCTACCCTCTATGCGGTCAAAAGCCTTTCACCATGGAATGGACTCACCCACAACATCTCCGGTCAATGGCAGACTGGATTCACGCGCCAATTCGATGGCCAACTGCATGATCATCTGGTCTATCAGCTCTCCGGCGGCATCGGCTACAGCGCCAAACTGACGCCGGATCTCCTCATCTACGGCCTCTACAACATCGGCGGCGCATTCAATACGGCCACCGCCTACCTCTACCACTATCCGGAGGCGGGGCTATTCATCGATGAAGTATTCAACATGAAAACGTCTGTTACCTACGAAGCGCGATTCAACAACTACGGCGACAAACAGCGGCAGGACAACATCCGCGCCTGCCAATCCTACTATCCCGACACCAACATCACGCTGCTGGCCTGCTACCGCCACGCCCGCAATCACCACGCCAGCTACAGCGAAGGCAACCTACGCTTCCAGATCCATTTTTAAGATTCGCTACGCTTGCCCGCGCGGGGATGGGTGCGATCATAGACTTCGGTCAAGGCGGTGATATCCAGATGCGTATAGCGCTCGGTGGTCGCCAATGAGGCGTGACCAAGCAGCTCTTGGATGGCGCGCAGATCGACTCCACCGGCCAACAGATGTGTGGCGAATGAATGGCGCAAGCGATGCGGTGTTACCGAAAGATCGGCGCCCGTCAACAGCGCCCGCTGCTTTAACATCCGCTGCACACTGCGCGCCGACAACCGCCCGCCGCGCTGGTTCAAAAACAGGGGTTGATCGCTGCCGGCATCTGCGCCACGCGCGTTCAGATAGTCGCGCAGATATTGACAGGCGCCATCCGGCAGCGGCACCAGCCGCTCCTTGCGCCCCTTGCCGAGCACGCGGAGTTCTGCTTGATGCAGATCCAAGTCGCACACACACAACCCCACCACCTCGGAGACACGCAAACCGCAACCATACATCACCGCCAATAGCGCCAGATCGCGCAGCTCGCTGCTCGATGCGGTGGACTGCATCAGCGCAGCGGTCTGCTCCGGCGGCAGTGTGCGCGGCAGCCGTTTCGGCTGTTTGGGGGGACGCATCCCGGCCGCCACATTGGCGCTGCACGCACCCATCTCAACCGCTGCATCAAAAAAGCTCTTCGTCGCGGAAAGCCGCCTCGCCAGTGTTGCAGCAGAGCGCCCCGCAGCATATTCATCGACCAACCAATCCTGCACATCCTGCCGTGTCACATCCCGCAACAACCGACCCGCGCCACAATGGTGTACAAAGCGCGTCAGATCACGCCGGTATGCAGCAACTGTATGCGCGGAGGCTATGCGCACATCGCGCAGCTGGCGCAGAAACGCCTGCACCGCTTGCTGAAGAGTCAACTCAGCCTGCATCCGGATCGGCAATCTCAAAACGATTGCCGCCCAAAGCCTTAGCGACATACATCGCCTGATCAGCCTGCGCGATCAAATTTTTCACCGTCATCTCGGCACTGCGTGAAAAAGCGATACCCATACTGATGGAGACAGTGATGGAATCGATCTGCGCCGCGCAGATCGCTTCCACAATGCGCTGCGCCACCTCCATCACCTTCTCCCGTGCACAGCCGGGGATCAGCAGGACAAACTCATCGCCACCCAAGCGAATCAGTGGATCATTGGTGCGCACATACTGGTGCAGCACCCGTCCCACCATCTCCAGCACACGATCCCCCATCTCATGGCCATACTCGTCATTCACCCGTTTGAAACGATCCACATCGACATAGAGACAGGCCACGTCACTGCCCGCGCCAAACCACTGCGACAACGGCTGATGACTATGCGGCTGCAAAAAACGGCGATTATGACTGCCCGTCAACGGATCGGTGATCGATAGACGCGCGAGATGCTCCCGAGCCACAGCATGCTCCAGCGTCAGCCCCACAACTTGCGCCAGATGCTGCAAAAAATCGCTGCTCTGCTCGGCGCCGAAGCGATCACCATCAATCGAGCCGAGACCGATCACGCCGAACGGCTTGTCCAGATCACCCAGCACCAACAACGCCATCGAGCCCAAGTGCTTATCTTTGCTGGTCAACCAATCAAAAGGCTGATCACTGGAGAGACGCATCAACCAGGCGCGCTTACGATGCAGCCCCATCTGCGCAATCTCACCGGCCTCCAGCCATACCAGATCCCGTTCCGAAAGCGCCTCCAGCGTATGCTCACCCAGAAAACTGGAGCGATCGATCCAGAAGCGGACGAAATCGAGCTCAAACCTGCTGCGCAACGAACGCAGCAGTGTGAAGCAGAGATCCTCGGGATCGGTCGATTTCAGCACCTCAGCTTCCAACTCAAACATACGCGCAAACAGCCGCTCATTATCCCGCAACCGCTGCATCACCTCGCCGACATAGGCTTTCAGCTCACGATTTTCATCTGCCAACTGTTGAAAACGGCGCGTGGAGATATCCTCAATATTGTTGGACTTCGACGCTTTAGACATGACTACAGACTCTCCTCGATCAAGATTTTCCAGCCCTGATTAGCGCCGCGTCGAACCCAGTAGAGCCGTTTACGGCTCACATCCTGATAGTTGTTGGATCGGTAGTGTTGATCAAACTCGGCCACCACCACCTCCCCCTCCGGCCAATGATTAGGGTCATGAATGAGCGTCAGATGATCGATCGCGACTGCGATGTGCGACTTGGTGGCATTGACGCGCCGTTTGTAGCGCTTCCATGCTGCCAAATCACCGCGTTCATTGCGGAACTTGACATCATAATGGGCAAGATAGGCCTCGGTATTGAGCGACGCCCAGTCGCTACGCCACTGCTCCAGCGCTGCCATGAGGGATTGACGCAGCTGCTGCTTTTTTTTCGTGTGATCAAACTGCAACTGTTCGCCGATGATCACCCAGCTGTGCTGCAACTCGATCTGCTTGGCCAGCTGCAACAGACGATCATTGGGCAACGAAAAACAGCCGCGCGTATCCTTCGGTGGCCGGCGACTTACATGGGTGGCATAGCCGTGCAACCAAATCCCGTCGCCATCCTTACCATGGAGACGATCCAACGCATTGGGATAGTCGATCGGAAAAGCAACCGGTCCATAGCGCGCCTCCAGCGACGCACCCCGCAACACCCGGACAAAACGATAGATACCATTGGGCGTCTTGCCATCGCCACGTTGCTGCTTATCACCGGAAACCGCACCGGTCACCACATACTCATCATCCACCTTACGCCACTTTCCATCTGCGTCCGGCGCAAAGAGATAGAGACGGCTGTTCGCCTTATCGACCATAAACAGATTAGCAATATTGCCGGGCTCAAGCAGATCAAAGGGGAGCAGATCCTGATCATCCAGCGTGGAGACAAATGACTGCAGCCGCGCATCCGCCTCGCCCAAACCCTCGCTAAGATCCGCACTGGCCAGCAACATCGCCGGACGCTGCAGCGGAGGCGAAGAGGTCTCAGCTTTATGAATCGCATCGACCGCCAATTGGCGATGCAGCTCTGCTTTCAGCAGCGCTATCAGCGGATCACCATCTGCTGATGCCGACTCTAACAGCTGCAGCCCCTGCATGGGGTGATCAAAATGGAGTGCCAATGTTGCCTGCAGAATCGTCCGATCCGGCTTGGAGAGCTGCTGTGCCGGCCCGTCTGCATGGCGCAATGCTTGCGCAGCCTCCGTTAAACTATCCGCATGGCCAGGCACGGCGGTATAGGCACAAAGCGCGATCTGCAGCGCAGTCGCAACAATGACCGAAAAACACGATGCCAACCTGTCACAAACCATAGGTAACTAAGTGATACAACATGGCAATCACAATACAATCAAACTCAGAGTAAAAAGACCGTCAACCATATCGATAGAACATCAACGACTCGACCGGCTCACCCATCTTAAAGTGTTGTTCCACGATCTGATCAATAGCCGCTTCATCGAGATTACAGTACCAAACACCTTCAGGATAGACGACCATAATCGGCCCCTGCGCACAAACACCCAGACAACCGGCGCGGTTGACCCGCACAGCATTGGGATCACCCACAATCAGACCTGCCTGCATCACCCGATCTTTCAGATAGTTGAGCAACGGCATCTGTTCACCGCAACTCTTGCCGCAGCAAAAAATGGCGTGCCGCTTATAGGGCATCATCGTTGGTTTCATCACTCCTCCATCACTCTTATGCTTTAATGATCCCTCTTCTTGTGCCAGAGCTGGAAAAAGATCGCTAAGGCTAGGCCGAACAGCCCACCCAGCGTCGCCAAGCCACCGGCAACAGAGAGGATACGCAGCAGCGGTGAAATCTGCTCACTGCCACTGCTTCTGATCTGCATAATGGCAAAACCGAATAGGGCAATGCCAATCAACACGACCACACCGTAGACGCGAATCTGTCGCTGCCATGTCTTTACAGCTTTGGCATAACAGCATGCACGACAGCGTTGAACACCATCATCCACAGCCACACCACAATCCTTACAAACAGTCATCCACGCCCCCATCGCACTATTTATCCAGCTCTTGAGTAACAAAATGGTGAGGCTACCATTTTGTTACTCAATCGTCGGGTGTTTGCAACGCGACCTGAGTCGCTATTCAGCTACATACTGGAACTGCTCAGATCACCCACAATTTGATCGATAGCAAGGCGCAAACGCACAGCGTGCTATGGCACATGAGTATGTCCAACGCAGCTAGCGAGCAAAGCGTGGAATGAGCTGAATGGTTACAAAAACTTGTCAAAAAAAAAGGAGGCCGAAGCCTCCCTTTTTCTGTGAAAAGATCAATTACATGTGGCTTGGTGAACGGGGGTTACCCGGAGTCACGGGTCGCGCCAAGGTCAAGAATGCAGCTGCATTTTTGATATCTTCATCAGTCATATGCTTAGCAACCGCACGCATCTGACCCATGTAATCATTGGTACGCGCATTATCCTCTTTTTTGCCTGCTGCGATATCAGCAGCGGAGGTGTTTGCACCATTACGCCATGATTCCAGCTCATGCTTGAGGTAAACGTAGTTCTGGCCGCCAATCGCAGGATACATGCGACCCGCGGAACGGCCATGGAAACCATGACAACTCTTACATGCAGGAATACCGCGCTCCGGCACGCCATACTCGACAATCATCTTGCCAAGATGGGGTTTGCCCACATCTGCACCATCGCGACGCAACTGATCAAGGTTAGAACCGATATACGGTGATTTCAGGGTATGCACATAGGCAGCCATGTCCTTACGCTCCTGAGGCGTGAGAGCTTTGGCGATATCATTCATCTGATACATAGTATCATCCGTACGTTTATCCTGAGCAAAGTCCGTGAGCTGTTTTAAGATATAGCTATCCACCTGATAAGAGAGGCGAGGCGTTCCAATACCGTCATCACCATTACCATCCACACCATGGCAACCCTGACAGGCAGGAACATTGTCACCTTTACCATTCTGAAAAATCGCGCGACCATTATCAATATTACCGATCGCCTCTTCTGCAGATACAGTGCTTGGCGCTGCAAACCAAGCCAACATTGCGACAGCACCGACACTACTAATCATACGTTTCATGCAATTCCCTCCCAAATTATTTGTTTTCATCATTCTTACAAGCGGATATAAAGTTTATAACGCAGATGGCACCGAGTGTGCCGAAAATAAGACCATATAGTTTATAAACATCGGCATTCTGGAACATCACTGAAGCTTCGATAAAGTGAGCAAGCATTTTTAAACCTCCCTAGGATTCAATAGGATGGCATACTGCATGCCGAAAAAGAAAAGGCAAGCATCAAATTAAATTTTTTTAACACCATCTTCATACAGTATATATATTCCTTGTAAATTCAATAGATTAGAACAGCTCAATAGCCCCACTACTTGGGCGCAATCAGCATTGCACCACTGATCAACACAAACAGACGAGCAACCACGATCCCTTTCCCCTGCAGTAGATGTGATGCTCTGACCAGCTGATTACCCTTGACCAGTGCCAAACCAGCCTGAATCTGAAGCACGTAGAGTGCATAGAGGGATAATACAAGGAACATATGTGCCCAGATCGCAAAGGAGAGCAGCTCACCATCGTCAATTAAACGCTTCACCCAATCATGGGTCATATAGAGCCAGAACGGAAAACAGAGATCAAACAGCATCACCGATACCATCATCGCAATATGAACACGGGGTTTGGAGTGAAGCTTCAGCCCCACCAATAAAACAACAAAACTCAACAGCACAAGGATAACAGATAGAGGCATGGCCGAACTATATCGCAGAAAAAAATAAAAGCCTGCAGTTCATGCAGGCTTTCTTATATCGCGCGCGTTGGTCTCGATAGATGGCTCCCCGAGCAGGACTCGAACCTGCGACATATGGATTAACAGTCCACCGTTCTACCGACTGAACTATCGGGGATCAAAAGTGCGCGAACGTTACGAAGACGCCACATGCCTGTCAATCAAGGAAATGACCAGATTGACTAAGCGAGTGGAACGCAGTTAATGACCTTTCTTTTTCTTCTTCAACCACATCAGACGAGATGTGACCATGGCCAGCTCCGCTTCCGCCTTGGCATAATCGGCATCACCTTTCTTGCTATCCAGCAACTCTTTCGCCTGACGCTCAGCCTCGATGGCTGCGGCTTCATCGATGTCGGAAGCGCGCTCAGCAGAATCGGAGAGGATGGTCACCACATCGGGTTGCACCTCCATGAAGCCGCCGGAGACGAAGACTTCATCGACAGTGTCGCCATTGGTGATGCGCAGCTCGCCTGCAGCAAGCGAGCTAATCAGCGGGCTATGCTTGGGCATAATACCCAGCTCACCTGCTTTGCCCGGTGCCACCAAGAAGTCAGCCTCGCCGCGATAGACTTCGCGCTCAACCGTTGCGACCAAAACCTGCATGGTAGCCATTAGCCTTTCGCCGCCATCTTCTCAGCTTTAGCCACGGCCTCTTCGATGCCACCGACCATGTAGAAGGCCTGCTCCGGCAGGTGATCATAATCACCGGCCAAGATGCCTTTGAAGGCCTTGATGGTCTCTTCCTTCTTGGCATAGACGCCCGGCGCACCGGTGAACACCTCAGCCACATGGAATGGCTGGGAGAGGAAACGCTGAATCTTACGGGCACGCGCCACCAGCTGTTTATCTTCGTCGGAGAGCTCATCCATACCGAGAATCGCAATGATGTCCTGCAGCTCTTTATAACGCTGCAACGTCTGCTGCACGCCCTGAGCCACTTCATAGTGCTCAATACCGATCACCTTCGGATCGAGTTGACGTGAGGAGGAGTCGAGCGGATCGATCGCCGGATAGATACCCAGTTCAGCAATCGAACGGGAGAGCACGATGGTGGAATCCAAGTGGGCGAAAGTGGTTGCCGGTGCCGGATCGGTCAAGTCATCGGCCGGTACATACACTGCCTGTACAGAGGTAATGGAACCGGTCTTGGTGGAGGCGATACGCTCCTGCAGACGACCCATCTCTTCGGCCAGATTCGGCTGATACCCCACCGCAGATGGCATACGACCGAGCAGTGCGGATACTTCCACACCCGCCAATGAGTAGCGGTAGATATTATCGATGAAGATCAATACATCGCGACCCTCATCACGGAAATACTCCGCCATGGTCAAGCCAGTCAACGCCACACGCAGACGGTTTCCTGGAGGCTCATTCATCTGGCCATAAACAAGTGCCACTTTGTCCAGTACGTTGGACTCTTTCATCTCATAGTAGAAGTCATTGCCTTCGCGGGTGCGCTCACCCACACCGGCAAACACTGAGAAGCCGCCATGCGCCTTAGCGATGTTGTTGATCAGCTCCATCATGTTCACGGTCTTGCCCACGCCGGCACCGCCGAAGAGGCCAACCTTACCACCCTTGGCGATCGGCGCGATCAGGTCGATCACTTTAATACCGGTCTCCAGAATCTCCGCCGCAGGTGAGAGCTCGTCAAAGCTTGGGGCAGCGCGATGGATCTCGCTGAACTGCTCCGCCTTCACCTCGGAGCCCTCAAAGTCGATCCCCTCGCCGAGTACGTTCATGATACGGCCGAGTGTCGCCTGACCCACCGGCACCTTAATAGCCGCGCCGGTATCGGTGACTTCCATGCCGCGCTTCAAGCCGTCGGTGGAACCGAGCGCAATCGCACGCACGCAGTTGTCGCCGAGATGCTGCTGAACTTCCAAGGTAAGCTTGGGATCGCTCATCACCAGTGCATTGTAAATCTTCGGTAGATTTCCGGCACTGAAACGCACATCAACAACCGGACCGATCACCTGGACAATAGAACCTGTACTCATTTTCTGACCTCTCGTGATTTTCTAAACTGTTTTATTTTTAACCAGCCGCAGCTGCGCCGGCGCAGATCTCTGCCAGCTCCTGTGTAATCGCGGCTTGTCTCGCCTTGTTGTAGGTAATACTGAGATCTTTCACGATCTCCTTGGCATTATCGGTTGCGGCCTTCATGGCTACCATTCGCGCAGACTGCTCACAGGCTTTGTTCTCCAGCACTGCGTGGTAAACCAGCGACTCCACATAGCGACGCAACACGCCCTCAAGCACCTCTTTGGCCTCCGGCTCGTAGAGGTAATCCCAATAACCGGTGTCGGTTTTCTCCGGCAGCGGGCACGGCATCAAGCGCATCGTCTGCGGTGTCTGTGTCATCGTATTAACGAACTTGGAGTAGACCAGATGCACCTCATCCAGATCACCCTTCACATACTGATCAATAGCCAGAGAAATCAGACCGATCACATCATTCAGCTCCGGAGAGTCCGGGATATTTTCAGCCACGCCGTTGATAGGCGCACCGATACGGCGCAAGAACATGCCGGCACGGCGACCGATGGTGAACACCTCCACCTCGGCTTCCTGCGACTTCATCAATCCCAGTGCCGCCTTCAGCGCATTGGTGTTCAGACCGCCACATAGCCCTTTATCGGTCGTGATGACAATCACGCCCACCTTCTTAATCTCTTCGCGCTGTACGAGGAAGGGGTGTTTGTACTCCGGATGGGCGTTCATGAGATGACCCACCACGCGCAAAATACCCTCAGCGTAGGCGCGCGCAGCCAGCACTCGATCCTGCGCCTTACGCATTTTCGAAGCGGCCACCATCTCCATCGCTTTGGTGATTTTGCCGGTATTCTGAATGGCCTTAATCTGGCCGCGAATTTCCTTGGCTGAAGCCATCTCTAATCCCTTCTACTCAGTAGGTGCCGGTAGCTTTGAAGTCTGCAGCAGCTTTCTGCAAACCTGCTTCTACCTGCTCGTTCAGTGCCGGTGTGGCGTTCAACCCCTCCATCAGAGCAGCATGCTCGGAGTTGAGGTAAGCCAGATAGGCCTTCTCAAAAGCCACGATACGGTTGGCCTCGATATCATCGAGATCGCCGTTGTTGAGTGCATAGAGCACAGCAGTCATCTCAGCGACAGAGAGCGGATTGTTCTCGCCCTGCTTGAGCACTTCCATACCACGTTTACCGCGCTCGATCTGCTGACGGGTCGCCGCATCGAGATCGGAGGCAAACTGCGCAAAAGCAGCCAGCTCACGATACTGCGCCAGATCCAGACGCAGGCCGCCGCCCACCTTCTTCATCGCCTTGGTCTGCGCAGCGCCACCCACACGGGAGACAGAGAGACCGGCGTTGATGGCCGGACGCTGACCGGAGTTAAACAGGCTGGTTTCGAGGAAAATCTGACCATCGGTAATGGAGATCACGTTGGTCGGTACGAATGCGGAAACGTCGCCTTCCTGTGTTTCGATGATCGGCAGCGCGGTCAATGAACCGGTCTTACCCTTCACTTCACCGTTGGTGAACTTCTCGACATAGGACTCATCCACACGTGAGGCGCGCTCCAGCAGACGGGAGTGGAGATAGAAAACATCACCCGGATAGGCTTCACGTCCCGGAGGACGGCGCAGAATCAGGGAAACTTGACGATACGCCCATGCCTGCTTGGTCAAATCATCATACACAATCAGTGCATCTTCACCACGATCGCGGAAATACTCGCCCATGGTGCAGCCGGAATACGGTGCAATGTACTGCAACGCGGCAGACTCAGATGCCGATGCGGAGACGATAATGGTGTTATCCAGTGCACCATGCTCTTTCAGTGTGCGCACCACGTTGGCCACTGTCGAGGCTTTTTGACCCACAGCCACATAGACA
Organism: Mariprofundaceae bacterium; assembly: GCA_027018975.1. Classification (GTDB taxonomy): domain Bacteria; phylum Pseudomonadota; class Zetaproteobacteria; order Mariprofundales; family Mariprofundaceae; genus Mariprofundus. The sequence continues at coordinate 29,832 of JALUXN010000275.1, forward strand.
CAGGTGACACCGGTATCTTTCTGGTTGATGATCGTATCAATGGCAATTGCTGTCTTACCGGTCTGACGGTCACCGATGATCAGCTCACGCTGGCCACGTCCAACAGGCACCATGGAGTCGATCGACTTGATACCGGTCTGCAGCGGCTGATCCACTGATTTACGCTCAATCACGCCGGGCGCGATCTTCTCAACCGCATCGGTCGTGGTGGCGTTGATCGGACCTTTACCGTCGATCGGCTGACCGAGGGCGTTGACCACGCGGCCTTTCAGCTCAGGACCAACCGGCACTTCAAAGATCTTGCCTGTGCATTTGACCTCGTCACCCTCGGAGAGCTCGGTGAATTCACCGAAGATCACAGCACCAACGCTGTCCTCCTCCAAGTTGAGCACCATGCCCATGGTGCCATTGCTGAACTCCAGCATCTCACCGGACATCGCAGCAGAGAGACCGTGCACCTGGGCAACACCGTCACCAACTGAGATGATACGGCCGACATTGCTATCGGCGGCGCTGGCTTCAAATCCCTTGATCTGCTCTTTGATAATTGAACTAATTTCAGCGGTATCGAGCTTCATGTTATATTCCTCTAATACTCAGTCTGTTGCTTACGATGCCAGCGCACGGCGCATGCCGTCCAGCCTTGTACGCAACGAATAATCGATTTTTCTATCACCAATTCGGACAATCAACCCGCCCAGAATCGATTGGTCTTCATGCACCGAGAGTGTGACCTCTTTGCCGGTGGTCGCCGCCAGTGCTTTAGCAAGTTTGGTTTGGGTCGCATCATTGATCGAAACAGCCACGGTGACATCAGCATCCACACGGCTCTCAGCCTGATGAATCAGTGCCTGCAACTGATCGTTAATCTCCGGCAACAGGCATGCCTTACCGCGCTCAGCCAACATGGTGACCAGACGGGACACCTCACCGCCAACCTTGCCGGCGGCTTTGAGAATCACCTGCGCTTTCACGCTGACAGGATAGGTCGGCGAATCAAGCAGCGCTGCTACTTCGTCATTGGCTGCCACAGCCGCCACATTGGCCACATCGGCCTGAAGATCACTCCCCTCACCGATCAACTCATAGAGTGCGGATGCGTAGCGGCGTGAAATCTTCGCGGTGCTCATGCGTTACCAAAGCCGTTGCTGACGATACCATCGATCAGCTTACTATGGCGGCTGGCATCCAGCTCAGCCTCTACAACACGCTCAGCAGCGAGAATGGCGATATCGGCCACTTCGTCGCGCAGTGCCTGCCGTGCACGCCCCAGCTCTGCCTGAACCTCTTCACGCGCAGCATCGACAATACCTTCAGCCTCGCTACGGGCGCGGTTGACCGCTTCCTCATTGATCTCATTGGCACGCTTCTCAGCCGAAGCAACAATCTCAGCGGCCTTACCACGCGCATCTTCCAGTTGCGCGGCAATCTCCGCCTCAGTTGCAGCCTTGGCCTCTAAGCCTGCATCAGCGGCTGCGAGTCCATCGGCGATCTTCTGTGCACGCGCCTGCATCAGCTCGGACAGCGGGCCGAAGAGGTGCTTCTTCATCAGATAAACAAGGGTCAAAAATACTACGATTTGACCGATAAATGTCAGGTCAATACTCATACGACCTCCTCAACAGTTCTTTATTCTTCTCAACCAATCTCGATTTAGCCCAGGAACGGGTTAGCGAACAAGAACCACAGAGCGAAAGCCATGATGATGAACGGGAAAGACTCCATCAAACCTGCGAAAATGAACATGTTGAACATCAGCTGCGGGCGCATCTCAGGCTGGCGTGAAATACCTTCCAATGTTTTCGAGCAGATCAGACCCCATCCGATTGCGGAACCGAGGCCAGCGGCGGCCAGAATTACACCAACAGAGATTGCCGATGCGGCTGTGATAATAGTTGTAGCGTCCATATTTATAGTCTCCTTTTTTTATAAATAATCAGTGTTCAACTGGCTGATGGGCAATTGAGAGGTACACAACAGTCAGAATCATGAAAATAAATGCCTGCAACAGACCGATGAACAGATGGAACATCGACCAGCCGAGCCCGACAACAAAGCCGGCAGCCATACTCACCGGCCCGCCGCTGAGCAGCAGGAAGGCGATCAGCAGAAAAATCACCTCACCGGCGAACATATTACCGAAGAGTCGGAACGACAGGCTGAGTGGCTTGGCGATCTCTTCGATCACCTTGAGGATCAGGTTAATCGGCATAACGATCGGCTTCAAGAACACCGGCACCAGATTGGTGAACGGCTCCATCAACAGCTCTTTGCAGAAATGCACAGGTTTCAGTTTGAATTCGTAATAGAGCACCAGCACGAACACGGAGATCGCCATCGCTGCCGGCAGATTCAGGTCGTTGGTCGGCACTGGGCGGAAGTGTTCGATACCGAAGAGGTGTGCCACATGACCCAATAGAAACGCCGGCAACACATCGATGGTGTTCACCAGCGCGATAAAGACAAAGATGGTAAAAGCGAGAGGCGCGACGAGCGGGTTGTGAACCGGGAAGTTGTCGCGCACAGTATCTTCAACAAAGCCAACCACCGACTCCATGAAGTTTTGTGCACCTGACGGCGTGCCCTCAACCAGACGCCCTTTCAGCCAAAGCGCGAAGCCGAACATGCCGGCAGCCACCACAATCGTAACCAGCATCGTATCCAGATGGATCTGCATAAATGGATTGGATTCGTCAAATTTTAAGGTCCAATAATGCAGGTGACCTGCAATGCCACCGTCATGACTCTGTTCAGCCAAAACCCTCTCCTCTCTGATGATCCACGATCATCTAATTCTTCGCACCCAGCTCCGCCCGGGTTCGCTGTAGTGCCACGACGAACACCACGGCTTGCGCGGCAAACATGCCCGCCGCCAGCCAGAGCAGATGCAGACCAGCGCGCTGCGCAATCAGCAACGCCGCAATCAGCATGATAAAACGGGCGACCGCGCCGATGTAGAGCAACTTCTGACCTGCGCCAACGTCCAGCTCACACGACTTTTCCACCCTAGCGAACAACAGCCATCCATTGACCATCATCAGCGATACGCCGGCAGCAACCGATATTGCCTGAACCGTTTGACCAACCTTCAGCAGCACCAGCACGCCAACCGATGCCACCAGCAGCTGCAGGAGTGTAATCAAACGCAGTGTCTTATCCTTAAAACGCTGCGCGCATCGCCCAATCATCCGCTCGATCACTGAACGCCCCGCAAGCCCTGTAACTGAGAATGATGAGATATAAAAACGGAGATCCTCAACCCCTCAATCAAAGCGTGGCGCATTGTAGCGGCGGTCATTGGTCAATTCAACCACAAAATTAACCAGCATACTGTTGCGTCTATTTCATCCCTGCCAATGCCTGCTGACAGAGATCCATCAACGGGTCGGGATAGACCCCCAACGCCACCACGGCCAAGGTGGAAACCACCACCACCGCCTGCATCATACGACTCTCATCAAAGTTGAACGCCACGCGCTCCTCATCAAAATAGATATATTTGACCACGCGAATATAGTAAAACGCACCCACCGCAGAGAAGAGCAGCGCATAGAGCACCAGATAGAGATGCCCGGCCTCCACCGCCGCCATGAACACCGCATACTTCGCCCAGAATCCTCCGAGGAACGGGATGCCGGCCAGAGAGAAGAGCAACAACCCCATCGCCATCGCATAGCCGGGACGCACACGCGACAAACCGGCAAAATCATCCAACAGCTCACCATGAATGCCCTCGCGGCGCATCAAGATGATAATCGCAAACGCACCCATGGTCATAAACAGGTAGATACTCAGATAGACCATAATACCGGCATAACCGCTGGGCGTAGCCGCAATCAGGCCGAGCATGACAAAGCCGACATGACCGATAGTGGAGTAAGCCAGCATCCGTTTGATATTGCGCTGGGCGATTGCCGCCAAGTTGCCGACCGCCATGGTCAACACGGCCAGCACGGTGAGAATGAGTGTGTACTCCTGCTGCAGTGCCGGCAATGCATCGGCAAGCAACCGAATAAAGAGCACAAAGCCGGCCACCTTCGGCCCCACCGACATGAACGCCGTGATCGGCGTCGGCGCACCTTCATACGCATCGGGTGTCCACATATGAAATGGTGCCATGGAGACCTTGAAGCCCATTCCGGCGATAATAAAGACCAACCCAAGCAGGACAGCCGCACTCGGCTTACCCTCAGTCGCACTGAGTGCCGACCCAATGGTGGCAAAATCGAAACTGCCACTGACGCCGTAGATGAAGGTGATACCGTAGAGCAGCATACCGGAGGAGAGCGCGCCGAGAATGAAATACTTCAGCGACGCCTCACTGGAGCGCAGCACCTCGCGCTGATAGCCCACCAGCACATAGATGCAGAGCGCCATCAGCTCCATGCCGAGATACATGATGATGAAGTTATTGGCCGAAGCCAACAGCATCATCCCCAGCGTCGCAAAGAGCATGAGAATATAATACTCACCCAAATGCTTCTCCGCTCGCATGTAGTGGATCGACAACATCGCTGTGAACGCCGTACCCAGACAGATCAGCACCTTGGCCAGCACTGCAAACTGATCGAGCAGGAAGAAGCCATAAAAAGCGGTGGTGCTCATGCGCGGCATCACATTCACACAGAAGAGCGCAGTCACCAGCGAGATGACGATGGCGAGGTAGGCGGTGATCGCCTTTTTCTCAATAAACAGATCGATCAGCAGCAGCGCCATGGCGGTGACTGCCAGAAAGATCTCCGGCAGCAACAGATTCAGGTGATCCGGGAAGGGGAATGGGAAGACTACGTTTGCCATTTAAATATCCTTCAGCCTCAATGATGAACTGCGTCGAGCGCAGGTGCAGCGTGCAAGAGCGCCTGCGCAGCGGGCAGTTTCGTGGTCGTCGCCTGATCAACCAGATGGGTCACCGACGCATGCAACACATCCAGCACCGGAATCGGATAGAGCCCCAACCAGGCCACCAGAACAATCAGAGGAACAAAATAACCAAATTCGCGCAGCGACATATCCGGCATGCTCTTCACCGTATCTTTGACCAGATCGCCGAAGATCACGCGCTTGTACATCCACAACGTATAGCAAGCAGAGAGCACCACGCTCACGGCCGCACCGATCGCCACCCACTTGGTGGAGACCGACATATGCGCCTGCGCCACACTGGCTGCGTCAAATGTACCGACGAGCACCAGAATCTCCGCCACAAAGGCCGAAGCCCCCGGCAGTGCCACATTGGCCATGCAGAAGAGCATCATCACCGCCGCAAACACCGGCATCACATGTGCTACACCGCCGTAATCACCAATCTCGCGGGTGTGCAGGCGATCATACATCACACCCACACAGAGAAAGAGCGCCGCCGCCACAAAGCCGTGCGAGATCATGCCGAATATCGCCCCCTCCAGCGCCACTTGGGTAAACATAAACGTACCGAGGGTGACAAAGCCCATATGGGCGATTGAGGAGTAGGCGATCAGCCGCTTCATATCCCGCTGCATCATCGCCACCAGCGAGATGTAGATAATCGCGATCATACTCAGACCCACCACGAACGGCACAAAATACTGCGAGGCATCGGGCAGCATCGGCAGCGAGAAGCGCAGGAAGCCGTAAGCACCCATCTTCAACAGAATACCGGCCAGAATCACTGATCCCGCCGTCGGCGCTTCGGTATGCGCATCCGGCAACCAGGTGTGCACCGGCCACATCGGCACCTTCACTGCAAAGGCAATAAAGAAGGCGATCCAGATCCAGAACTGCCAATCGAAATCGAACGG
>JALUXN010000276.1 GCA_027018975.1 Mariprofundaceae bacterium
TGGCATCAGTGAGCTGCATACCAAAACAGGCCATGCCGCGCTGCAGCCGTTCGGCATGCGCCGGCCAGCAAAAAATAGCGCCGTCAATCACCCGAAACGTCTCAAAACAGGCCTCGCCGTAAGCCAGTCCGCGATCCAACTGCGCTGTCGTGGTGATGTTAAAATCGATCTTCAAACTCGAATCTCCCCCGCGTTCATGATAGAAGCCGCCCCCATGAGCGATTTCTACCTTGATGCCATCGAACACGCACGCGTCTATGACGTGGCGATAGAGTCCCCCCTGCAGCTGGCGCCGAAGCTATCGGCGCGCCTGCATAACGAAATCCTTTTCAAACGCGAGGACTTGCAGCCGGTTTTCTCCTTCAAACTGCGTGGCGCGTACAACAAAATCGCCCAGTTGAGCGAGGCGGAGCGGGCGCGCGGTGTGATCTGCGCCTCCGCCGGCAACCATGCGCAGGGCGTGGCGCTGGCCAGTCATCAGCTGGGCATTCAGGCCACGATTGTCATGCCACGCACCACGCCGGAGATCAAGGTGAGCGCCGTCGAGCGCATGGGCGGCGAGGTGGTGTTGGCTGGCGACAGCTACTCCGATGCCAGCGCCCATGCGGTGGAGTTGTGCGCCGCCAGCGGTAAAGTCTTCATCCACCCCTACAACGATCCACTGGTGATCGCTGGTCAGGGCACCATTGCCGAGGAGATCCTGCGCCAGTATCCCGGTGATCTCGATGCGATTTTTGTTCCAATCGGCGGCGGCGGCCTGATTGCCGGCATCGCTACCTATCTGAAAAAACATTCACCGCAGACGAAGATCATTGGTGTCGAACCGGTCGATTCCGCCGCCATGCACGACTCCATCCAAGCCGGTGAACGGGTCACGCTCGATCAGGTCGGCATCTTTGCCGATGGCGTGGCGGTCAAGCAGGTCGGCGACATCACCTTCGATCTCGTGCAGCGCTATGTCGATGAGATTATTCTGGTCGATACCGATGAGATCTGCGCCGCCATCAAAGATATTTATGAAGAGAATCGCTCGATTGTCGAGCCGGCCGGCGCGCTCGGCGTGGCGGGGCTGAAGCGTTATGTCCAAACGCACGGCCTGCGCGGCCAGCTGCTCGGCGCCATCAACAGCGGCGCGAATATGAATTTCGACCGCATGCGCCATGTTGCCGAACGCACCGAGATGGGCGAAGGGCGCGAGGCGCTCTTTGCCGTCACCATTCCCGAACGCCCCGGCTCATTCCTCGCCTTCTGCCGCATCATCGGCGAGCGCAATATCACCGAGTTCAACTACCGCATGTCCAGCCGCAGCGAGGCGCATGTCTTTGTCGGCATCCATATCGACGGTGCTGAGGAGATTGCCGCGATTGAGCAGCGCTTTGCCGATGCAAACCTTGCCTGCCTCAACTTGCAGGATAATGAGCTGGCCAAGCTGCATATCCGCCACATGGTCGGCGGCCGCTGCGCGCTGGTAAAAAACGAGCGTCTCTACCGCTTTGAGTTCCCCGAACGCCCCGGCGCACTGCTGGAGTTCCTCACCCGCGCGCATGGGCGCTGGAACATCTCGCTCTTCCACTACCGCAATCACGCCGCCGCTTTTGGCCGTGTGCTGGCCGGTGTCGAAGTGCCGCCAGACGAGCAGGCGGCGTTCGAGACGTATCTCGATCACCTCGGCTACCCCTATGTCGATGAGTCGGAGAACGGAGCGTACAGGCTCTTCCTCAAGTAGTTGCCGCCCATGCGTGCAGGGATACTGTTCTGGCTGGCGCTACTGCTGATTGCCGGTGGCGACCGGCCGTTGGCGGCGGAGCCGTCTCTACCACAGTCTGCATCACGAGCCGCACCAGAGGCGGAATCGCGCTGGCTCTTGATGCCGCTGGTGAGCAGTGATCCGAAAGTCTCTACCGCTGCCGGTGCGATGGCCGCCTATCTACACCGCTTCGATGCGGATTCGCCGACCTCCAAACTCTTTCTTGGCGGTAGCTACAGCACCACCCACTCCTACCGCTATGGGGTCGGAGGCAAAGCGTATTTTGAGCATGACCGCCAGCGGCTCAGTGGGGTGATGGGGTGGGGGCGGATTCGCAATCACTACAGCGATTTTCTCGGTAGCGGTCTGCCGCTGCAGAGCACCGATCAGCTGCAGATGCTGGCGCTGCGCTACACCCATGCTGTCGGCCACCACTGGTTCGCCGGCGCGCAGCTGGTCTCCACCAACTATCTGATTGGCGCAGATGATCTGCTGGCCGGTAAAATTCTCGAGAAAATCGGACTGACAGGTTTTAAATCGACCGGTGTCGGCTTGGTGGCCGAGTATGACACGCGGGATAATCAGAATAGCGCTACTGCAGGGCGCTATCTGCTCCTGCATCAGATCGCTTACCGCCAGCGTTTGGGTGGCGATGTCTCCTTTGACGCCTACCAGCTGGACTTTCGCCAATTTATGTCGCCCGCGCCGCGGATGACGCTGGCGCTGCAGATGAAAGGGCGCTGGTCTTTCCATGCGCCGCCTGCGGGTTTCTCTTCGGTCAATCTGCGTGGCTATGTGCGGGGGCAACAGATCGGCCAACACATGAGCCATGTTGCGATTGATCTGCGCTATCAGCTGCGCGAGCGTTGGTTCGTCGCTGGATTCGCGGGGGTGGCGGCACTATATGGCGACAACGCAGTGCATCGCCGACAGCTGCAGTGGTATCCCAATCTCGGAGTCGGTATCGCCTACCAGCTAAATCGTGACAAGATGGTTTTGCGCAGCGATATCGCCCTCGGCAGCGGCGGTGCGCGTGGCTTCTATCTGCGCTTTGGTCAACCATTCTAACACGCTGGAACTGACAAATTTTTTCGGATTATGCCGGGATGCCAACCAAGTTTGTGGCATCAGAATTCAGACTATTGGCAACCACGTGTTGTAATAGACGCGTCAGTGCCTTGTGAAGTTCGGGAAGATGTCTCTGAACAACCTCCCGCACTGTGTCCAAATCAATATCACCTAGATAGTGCAATCGATTCCTGCAACACATGCTCCCGCATAGCTGGATGCAATGCCCGTTCAGATACCACATCAACGGGTCTTCCAAGTAATTCCTGTGCTTCCATCAGCAGGCCACCAAGATCGAGCAGACTGGTACCGGGCAATGGGCGTACCAGCAAATCCACATCGCTGTTTTCATCGGTATCGTTCCTTGCCATGGAACCGAACAGGCGCACATTTGTGACACCATGATTTTTGGCAATAGCTAGAATTTCTTCGCGGTGTTGTTCAATCAATTGATGCATTTCGATTTTTCCGATGAAGCAATATCTACCTCTTGCTCAATTTTTCTGCCTGCTTGGTCAACGCATTTGTAGACGCCGGATATTTTTTGTCAGTATGTTTGGAATGCTGGGGTGTTTCTGGTTTTTTGTTTCCTAATTTTCGAGGGAACAACCTTCGTCGTTGATCATCATGAATAACGCGCGCGTACGCATGGCGTTAAATGCCATTTTACAAGTTATTGGTACCGGAGGCCGGAGTCGAACCGGCACGGCCGCGAGGCCACTGGATTTTGAATCCAGCGTGTCTACCAATTTCACCACTCCGGCAAACACAAGCGCCGCGAAGCATTGTCAGACGGTGGGGGAGTGTCAAGTGACTTTTGCCGCTAAATCAGGGCGATCGCATCAAAAATCGGTCATCCCCGAGGGTTGTATCGGGAATCTACGCAGCTATGGATCCCCGATAGAGGCACTCGGGGGGACGTAATTTTTCCGGAGTATTTCGATCATTTTGAACTGTTGTGTTTGCTCTTCTGCTTTGTCTGTACGCCGTGCTGGAGATCAGCTAAGCAATCAAGGGAGGCGGTTGTTTGCGGGGAGACGTGGCTGTAACGGCTGAAAGGTTGCAAACCTATGGCACAGGCGGCAGGGAGCGTAGGAACTGATCGACTGCGGCGGTGGGGAGGTCGCCGGCGGTGCCGAAGTTGGTGACCAGCGATTGATGGGTCTCGTTGTCGAAGTGGCTCCAGCTGGCTTGGCGCCCTAGGCCAAGCAGCTGTTGCAGATATGCCTGTGATGCCTGAGAGGTGATATATCCGTGTGAGCCGACAGGCAGCGACGGCTCAGCCGAAATCAACAGGGTGGGCGGCACAGGGGCGTTGGGTGCGTAAAACGATGGCGAGGCGAGCTGCTGCTGTGCGGCGGTGTTGCCGAATAGATGCTGAATCAACGGGATATTGGCCGCGATCGTGCTCCCCGCCATCAGCTGCAGGCCGTATGGAATGTCGTACATGTGAATATCGAACGAGATGGTCGCCATGATGTCGCTCAGAGTGAGGCCGGCGGCTTGCAAATAGCGCTGATCGCTGGCAATCAACGGCACCAGATGCGCGCCGGAGGAGAAACCGACCAACAGCATCGCCTGCTTGGTCACGCCATATTGCGCACCGTTCTGGCGCAGCCATGCCAGCGCGTAGGCGATGTCCGTCGCCTGCTCTCTGTAGCTGACACTCAGCACCTGCCCGGGGGCGCTGGCCAACCGGAAATTGGGCGCAACAACCACATAATCTCTGGCCAGAAACCACTGAATCATACTGTCCGCTGAAGTTTTCAGGTTGCTCTTGTCGCCCCCAACCCAGCTGCCACCGTGGATAAAGACCATGAGCCGTTTCGGCCTGCCGTCTGGTATCGAATAGATATCCAGCTTGGCCATCGTCGGGTCGCCGCCAGCGGGTGGTGTGTAGGGTATGTCGAGGTTTTCCACACGTTGAACCGCCGGAGTAGCCGTCGCTGTATTTGTAGCCGCAGTACCACCACCGCCACCACACCCCGACAATAGCAATAATCCGCATAGCCATCCGTACTTCCGCATTCTCAGATTCATCAACTCGCCCTCCCTCAGCTCTTCTTAACGGACACAGTCACGCATGGCGCCGGCGTGCCGGTGGTGTTGTCTGCGCAGTGCTCTGGCCTGTTCACGCTGCTCCGGCGTCAGGATCGCATACACCTTGGCGCGCACGCTGCTGCGCTCTATCAGTTCCTGCGCCCGAAGATCCCCCAAGGCGCGCGCCAGCCGTGTCGTTTCCCGATCATATGCCGGGCTGTTCGGCCTCAACTTGTGCAGCGCCGCCATCTCTTTGCGCTCGGCGCGCCTGATCTCCGCCATTTTGTGGTGGCTGCTGCGGTGGATCTGCTTGAACTGCCGGCGTTGTGCCTGCGTCAAATGGAGCTGTTCGGCCATTTGCTGCGGGCTGATCATCTGCTGCCCACCTCTACGCATCCCGCCATCATGGTCAGCGGGCATGGCTGACGCCGTACTTGCTACGCCCAATATCCATACCGCACCGAGTAGTGTCACCATGTTTTTTCTAAGCATATCTGCCTCCGTCATCGTGTTTGTCATGGCGCTATAGGAATTTAACCGCCGTGCATGGCGAATCGTGCCGCTTTTTCTGCAAGCGTGCGCAGCGAGTGTGTAAAGATCTGTAAAGCGATGGTAAAAGTCGGCCAGTTTCAGGCCAATCATGATGAATTTCTCTGCCCATACCGGCGTTTTGTGGCAACATAGCGGCATGCGGATTCTGCTGGTGGATGATGATATTGAGCTGTGCAAGCTGATGCGCCGCTTCCTACACAGTGAAGGGATTGATGCCCATTGTGTGCATGACGGCGATGCGGGGCTGACGCAGGCCTGCTCCGGTGATTTCGATCTGGCGCTGCTCGATGTCATGCTGCCGGGCAAAAATGGCATGGATCTGCTGCGGGAGATTCGGCAACAGTCACAACTGCCGATCATTATGCTGACGGCGCGCGGTGAGGAGATGGATCGCATCATCGGTCTGGAACTCGGTGCCGACGATTATCTCCCCAAGCCCTGCAACCCGCGAGAGCTGGCCGCCCGCATCCGTGCTGTACTGCGGCGGACAGCCAGCGGTGCACTATCCACGCCCCAAGTGATCCGCGCCGGCAGTATCGAGTTGCATCCGCAATCCCGTACCATTGTTGACCAAGGGCATCCGCTCGCCCTCACCACGACGGAGTACGCCATTCTCGCCACCCTCATCGAGCAGGCCGGTACCGTGGTCAGCAAGCAGACGCTCAGCGAATCCGCACTCGGCAAACGCTTCGGCCCGTTTGATCGCGCCCTCGATGTTCATATCGGCCACCTGCGCAAAAAGCTCTCGCCGCTGCCGGACGGGGTGTCGCGCATCAAAACCATCCGCGCCGTCGGCTGGCTGCTGATCGCGGAGTAGGCAGTGCGTCTGTTCTGGAAGCTCTTTTTCACGCTCACCATCACGCTGTTGATCACCGCGACCCTCTCCACCTGGCTGGCCCGGCACTGGATGCAGCGCGATCAGGCGATTGAACAGCGGCTCGAGCAACTCGCCAGCCATGCAGAGACAGCCGGCAATATGCTGGCGCAGGAGGGTGTTCGCGCCTACCGCCGCTGGCTGATGCATGCCACGCGCACACAACATTTCCGCGGTATGCTGGTGGACAGCGCGGGGCATAATCTCCTGCAGCGCCCCATCCCCGAACCGATGCGCCCGCTGATTCAACAGGTGATCCACAGCCAGCGCCGTGTCACCCGCGTGCAGCCGCCGACACTGGCCGTCGCGCTGCCCGTCGGCTCTGCTAAGCCCCGCCGCTACTGGGTAGCGATGGCGATGATCCCGCACCAAGTGATACAGCAGACTGGCCAGCAGCTGATGGCGATTCGTATCATCTCCGCCCTTGCCATCATGCTGCTGATCAGCTGGCTGCTGACCCGCATGTTCACCCGTCCGATCGACGCACTGCAACAGGCCGCCGAGCGCCTGGGTCGAGGGGCACTGGAGACGCGCACACCGGCAGCACTCTCCGCACGCAGCGATGAACTGGGCGACATGGCGCGCAGTTTTGATGCGATGGCTGCACAGCTCGATGGCCTCGTCAGCAGCCATAAACAGCTGCTGCGCGATCTGTCGCACGAACTGCGCTCTCCGCTGGCGCGCCTGCAGGTGGCGCTGGAGCTGGCCAGGAATGCCGCCGGCGAGCAGGCGCAGGCAGAGTTAAATCGAATCGGCAAAGAGGCCGAACAGCTCAATGCTCTGATCGGCGAAGTGCTGACGTTGGCGCGTTTTGATCAGGGCAGCGTCGAGCGCAAATCCGCGCAGCTGCAACTCGATGCGATGCTCGCAGAGATCATCGAGGATGCAGTATTTGA
>JALUXN010000277.1 GCA_027018975.1 Mariprofundaceae bacterium
GATTGGTAACTATTCAGATGCAGGCTGAAACTGTTCAGATCGCCCATGGTTTGTTCGATAGCAAGGCGAACACGCGCAGTGTGCTATTGCACATGAGCATGTTCAACGCAGCTAGCGGGCAAACCGTGGGATGAGCTGAATAGTTACATCGATTGTTGGTATCCCTTTAGAAAACGACCAGACCCTGTCGCGGCGTCATCCCCGAATGCTTCTATCGGGGATCCATTGCCCACGCAGATGCCCGCCATAACGCTCTGTGAATTGGACCTGCAGATCACATAAATTTCACCGCCGATGAGCAATCAGCGGCGCGACCATGCCGGATCGGAGGCGTCGATCGTCGCCGGTGTGATGGGCTCGGCCGTACCGCCCCAGCTGGGCACCTGATAGAGACGGCGCACCCGCTGCTCTTCAGCCGAGAAGATGATCATCTGTCCGTTGGGCGACCAGGTCGGCGACTCCACCCGCTTGCCGGTCGCCAGATAACGGATATCGGAACCATCCGGCCGCACCGTCGCCACGGCGAATGACCAGTTTTTCAAAGAAATCATGGCAATGCGATCACCAGTGGGCGACCAAGATGGCGAGGTATTGTAATCACCCTCTGTACTCACCAACTGCACCGGCCCGCCGGCAACCGGCTTGCGATAGATCTGCGGTTTACCGCTGCGATTGCTGACAAAGGCGATCCATTTACCGTCGGGCGACCAGGTCGGCGCGGTGTCGATGGCGCGATTGTGCGTCAACTGCCGCCACCGTTTACGCTGCACATTGTAGATGAAAATATCGCTATCCCCTTTATACGATAGCGTCGCCGCGACAAACTGCCCGTCCGGAGAGAACTCCGGTGTGCTATTCAGCCCCTTGAATTCACCGAATGTGGTGCGTGTACCGCGCTGCAGATCAAAAAACTCCAGCCGGGGACGATTGCCGACATAGGTATTCAGCGCCACCGTCTTGCCATCGGGTGCCCAGTCGGGTGAGAGCAGCAACGTGAAATTGTGGCCGACCACCTGCTGATTGGCACCATCCTGATCCATATAGATCAGATCCGAACTATCGCCATGCTTACTGACGTAGAGCAGATGGCTGGTGAAATAGCCGGGAATCCCCAGTGCAGCGTGATAGACCTGATTGGCAGCTTGATGCGCCAGCAAGCGCAGATGCTCGCCATCGCCAGCCACCTCGACCATCGCCAGCTGCTTGCTGCGGAAGGAGTCGTAGACATGCAAGATCATGCGCAGGCCATCCGCCTCCCGCGTCAATTGCCCATATGCGAGGATATCAGCACCAATCAGCGTCCAATCCCCGTAATCAATCCCCTCCGCCAAACTCTTCGGCGTGGCGATAAATGCCATTGGATCGATGGTTTTGAATGATTGACAGTGATTCAGATCGTTGGCCATCACCCGGTAGAGCAACTGCTGATCATCATGCGACAAGGCATCATCATCGAGCACAATGGCCAGCTGGAGTGGATGAAAATCGGATTGATAAATATCGAACTCAGCGGCAAAGAGCGGCGAGGCAAACAGCGTCAGGAGAATCAACAGGAGAGGTAATTGCATGGCGGCGTTCTATCGACTGCCATGCGGGATATCAAGGTTTGATCAGGCTACGCTGCCACTTGTGCACAAACCGCGCTGCAACGGCAATATGTCACCAATAAGTCACAATTATCCACCACCCCCGAGCGCCGCAGGTAAAAGTTCAACGATTAGCGCCACTTGCTCTTGTTTGCCATCACAATACAGAGATAACTATTTGTATTATTGACAATAATTATATTGCCTATTTTTTAAGCACGAGCATTACAGAATGAAAAAATCCTTGTATGCAGGAAAAAACGGCCATTTTATCCACTAAGTTATCCACAGATTCTGTGGATAGCAAAAAAGCCAAGATCAGCATGCAGTTATCACGATAGGCATCGTTTTCAGCGATAACGCGAGGTGCGCGCAGGGCGGAACATTCTCACCTACGCACCCCACGCATCAACGGCCATTGATACGCAAGAGTTACACGCCCTCCAGCACGGCTTTAGCCGCATCCTGATCAAACTGCGACTTCTCCACGCGCAGATAGACCACACCCTCATCGGCCGCAATGCGCACTTCCGCGACGCCATCAAGCGCCAACAGCGCCGCTTCCATGGCAGCCACATCGCGCAGCTTGTCGCGCTCCACGTGCATCAGCATCGCCGAGAGCATGCGCGGTGGTGCCATGCCGAAGGCGAGCCCCAACCAGAGTAGCGCGAACAGGGCGCAGGCGATAAACACACCCACCACACCGAAGTGCGCCAGCAACACGCCGCCGCCGGCACCGCCGACAAACGCGCCCAGAAACTGGCTGGTGGAATAGACGCCCATCGCCGTCCCCTTGCCATCGACCGGCGCAATCCGCGACACCAGTGAAGGCAGCGTCGCCTCCAGCACGTTGTAGGCGATAAAGAAGATCAGCAGCCCGGCAATCACCGTCACCCAGCCGTGCGCCATCGACAACACCAGTGCAGAGAGCGCAATCAGCGCAATGCCGGTGAGAAAGACCGGCTTCATCTTCTCCTTTTTCTCGGCAATAATCACCAACGGCACCATCAACCCCATCGCCACCAGCAGCGTCGGCAGATAGACCCAGGAGTGGTGCAGCACCGGCAGCTGCAGGGTATCGCGCAGGACAAACGGCAGGGCGATAAACATCGCCGTCATAATGGAGTGGAGAATCAGAATGCCGACATCCAGCCGCAGCAACTCGATATTGCGCAGCGCCGCACCCAGTTGCGACGGCACTGTCTCCGCATCGCGATGCACAAAGCTGTGTGATGGATTGGGAATCATCGTGAACAGCACCACAATCGCCGCCACCGCCAGCACCGCCGTCAACCAGAAGATGCCATTCACGCCGATCGCCGCATCCAGCCACGGACCGAGGATGAGCGAGACGGTAAACGACATACCGATCGACATGCCGATCATGGCGGTCGCCTTGGTGCGCACCTCTTCGCGCGTCAAATCGGCCAGCAGCGCCATCATTGCCGCCGCAATCGCGCCCGCCCCCTGCAGCGCTCGGCCAATAATCACGCCCCAGATATCGTGCGAACTGGCCGCCACCACGCTACCCACCGCGAAAATCATCAGCCCGCCGGCGATCACCGGCTTGCGTCCAATGCGATCCGAGAGCATACCGAAGGGGATCTGCAGCAGCGCCATGGTCAATCCATACGCACCCAGCGCCAGCCCGATCAGCGTCGGCGTGACACCATCCAGATGTTCCGCATAGAGCGCAAACACCGGCAGAATAAGAAATAGCCCCAACATGCGCAGGCTGTAAATGCCTGCCAGTGAAATCACACTTTTACGTTCTACAGCATTCATGGTTCTTTATATCCTATGGTTAAAAAAATGCCCGACTCCTGTCGAGGCTGCGAAGATGCACCCGCCTCAAAAAAAGGTCAAGGACGCCCCATGGCGAAATCGATCAGGTTACCGGCGCTCAGTTGCAGCAGTGGTGCGAGAATGGTCTGCAGCGCACCCGACAACAGTAGCACCACCACGATCACAAAACCGAACCGCTCCAGCTGCGCCAGCCGATACGACCACGGCTCCGGCAGCAGTCCGACAGCAACACGGCCGCCATCCAACGGTGGCAACGGCAGGAGATTGAAGATGCAGAGCACCATATTGATCATGATCGACGCCTGACACATCAAGGCCAACGGTTTCGCAACCCAGCCCATGCCATACGGCAGCACCACCGCCAGCATCAGCAGCAAGGTCGAAATGATCGCCAGTAGCAGATTGACCGCCGGCCCGGCCAGCGCCACCCACACCATATCGCGTTTGGGGCGGTTCAGGCGGCGAAAATCGACCGGTACCGGCTTGGCATAACCAAAGAGAAAAGGGGAGCCGAAGAAGAGCAGCAGCGCAGGGATCAGCAGTGTACCAACAGGGTCAATATGTTTGATCGGATTGAGCGTCAAACGCCCCATCCAGCGTGCCGTCGGGTCGCCCAATCGATCAGCTACCCAGCCATGCGCCACCTCATGCAGAACGATAGCGAACAGCACCGGCAGCGCCCAGATCGCCAGATTTTGCATGATCGCAGCGAAATTCATGCTGATCGACCGATCATGCGATCCACACGGAAACGATCAATAATCGCGCAGCATCTGCTCGTGTTCGGAGAGGGCGCGCTCGAAGGCGGGGCGCTCGAAGAGGCGATCCATGTACCCTTCCAAGTTGTACCAGCTGGCAGAGTCGATGCCGATGGAGGGCAGGCGCCAGAGGATCGGCAGCAAAGTGATATCGGCCAGTGTGTACTGCTCGCCGATGAAAAACTCCTGCCGCGCCAAATAGCTATCCAGCGTGGTCAGGTAGGCCTTGATTTTGGCCACCGCATCCTTCTTCTTGCGGCTATTCTGGCTGTCCGCGTAGAGCGGGTAGAGTTCGCGCTCCAGCTGCATCACCGCCAGACGCATCTGTGCGCGCTGCGCCGGTGAACCGGGCTTCAGCGGTGGATGCGGATAACGCTCGTCGAGATACTCGTTGACCACCGACGACTCGAAAAAGACGATGTCCCGATCAATCACCGTCGGCAGTTTGCCATAGGGGTTAATCTTCAGAAATTCGGCCGGCAGATTGTTGGCCTCCAGCTCCTCGGTATCGACCGGCAACTCCTTCTCCGCCAGCACGATACGCGTGCGGTGCGAATTGGGGCAGTGCCCATCGGAATAGAGTTTGATCATGTTATCCTCCAAGAGAGCGCTCAACCGGCGATGTCGCCGCAGCAAAACGGTCGCGCACTATAGCGCCGTCGCCGAAAAAATAAAGTTTTTTGTGATTTCAGATTGATTTACAATCAGTTATGAGAAATTCGATCGCCGCATCCACAGCCGTTTCCACTGTTTTTCCATGCGCGACACCCGCCGCAATCGCCGCCGCCAGACGGCAGCCGGTGCCATGTGCTGCCGCCTGCGACCACGCCGCTCGGGCGTGCTGAAACTCATGCACCGCGCCGCTCGGCAGATAGAGCCGGTCACAGAGCATCGCATCCGCCGCATGACCGCCCTTGAGCAACACCGCACAGCCCAGCTGCGCGGCCACTGCCGCCGGTTCATGCGCTTGCGTTGATGCATCACTGAACTGCGCCTGCAACACCGCCCACTCATCGATGTTGGGGGTGATCAGCGTCGCCAGCGGCAGCAGCGCATGGATCAACGTATCCACCGCCGCCGGCGCCAACAACGACCTACCGCTGCTGGCCACCATCACCGGATCGATAATCAGCGGCCTGCCCGCATGATGCTCGGCGAGCAACGCGGAGATCAGCGCCATGCGATCGGCATCGAAGAGCATCCCCGTCTTCACCACCGCCACATCGTAGTAGTCGAACACGGCATGCAGCTCCGCATCGAGCTGCGCCAATGGTGCGGGTTCGATGCGGATAATCGCCGCCGGATGCTGCGCAGTCAGCGCCGTAATCGCCGAGCACCCCTGCACACCAAAGCGGTCGAACACACGCAGATCAGCCTGAATGCCGGCACCACCACAGGAGTCCGAACCGCCAATAGTCAGGCAGACGGGACGTTTTTCAGCTGCGCCTCTCATGCCGCATCCCAAAGCGCAGTCAATAGCGCCGCCTCGGCCTCAATCTGCGCCGGATTACCACTGCCGAACAGGCCGGAGATCACCGCCGCACAATCCGCGCCCGCCGCCTTCACCTGCGCCACATTGTCGCGCGTGATGCCGCCAATGGCGCAGATATTGGCGTCGGCAAACATCGCCCGCGCCTTCTGCAGTCGCGCCAAGCCGATCTCCGGCACCTCCGGCTTGCTGCGCGTCGCCCAGATTGCGCCGAAGGAGACATAATCCGCCCCATCACGCAGCGCCGAGAGCGCAAAGGCTGCATCGGCACGGCAGGTGATCCCGACTAGCAACTCATCGCCCACGTCACTGCGCAGCTGCAGCAGATTCGGCACATCATCGCGGCCGAGATGGACACCATCGGCCTCGCAATCCTGCGCCAGCGTCACCGAGTCATTAACAATCAATCGCGCCTCAAACTCGTGACACAGGCCGCGCAACGCCCTAGCGCGCTTGATCGCCCGCTTATAACCCTGTTTCTTATCGCGAAACTGCAGCGTGCGCACGCCCCCCTTGAGCGCTGCCGCAGCGCGCGCCAGCAGATCGGCATCATCGAGATCGGCCGGCAAAATGCCATAGATGCCAGTGATCCGCTTAGTCATGCGCCACCAATTGCAGCAGATCGGTGAATTTGGTCAGCGCAAAGAGGCGATCGGCATACTCCGCTGGCATCGCTTGATAGCCATGCTCGGCGAACGCAACCGTATGGCAGCCGGCATTGAAACCCGCCTCCACATCGAAACGGGTATCGCCCACCATCACCGTCTCACTCGGCTCCACACCCATCGCGCGGCAGCACGCAAACAGCATGTCAGGCGCCGGCTTCTTGGCAAAGCCATCCTCCGGCGACAGCGCCATGGTCAGATAAGGGGACAGCCCCAGCTGATCGAGCACCTTTACCCGCGCCTTGGCCGGCTTGGCAGTCACGCACGACATCGGAATCCCCGCCGCCTTCAAGTGATCCAGCACTTCCATGACGCCGGGAAACGGCTTGCCGAAATCGGCCGGATGCTGCTCATAAATATCGGCGAAGGCGTGATAGAGCGCCATCGTCTCTTCATGCTCCATCGGCAACCCAAGCACATTGGCCGCCAACTTATGCGCCCCGCCACCCACATGCGGCTGCGTCTCTTCTAACGTCAGCTGCAGATCATATCCCAACGACTTCAACGCCCGGTTCGCATTGGCCTGAATATCCGGCAACGCATCCACCAGCGTCCCGTCCAGATCAAAAATAAATGCTTTTGGTTGACTCATGTCACTCTCCTTTTTCATGTTCACGCAGTGCTGGGTAGCCCTGTGTGGATTCCCGCCTGCGCGGGAATGACGCATTTTTTTACCGCTTGCAGAATCGAATCACCTTCACGATCGCCCCTCAAACGCTCTATTACCATACAATGCCAACCCCGCACCGATACCACCGTTCATTCCCGTGCAAGCGGGAATCCATACACTCACTGAATG
>JALUXN010000278.1 GCA_027018975.1 Mariprofundaceae bacterium
AACAGTGCGGCGAAGCATAGCAGCGGCGGGTATGAAATGTGATGACTTCGTAAATGGTGGCTGTAAAGGGGGGTACCGCAGAGGCGCAGAGGAGCGGAGACGCAGAGCAGGTATGACCCATGCACTGCAAGCAATTCCCACGACTGGTTGAATCCGTTCAGTATTGCTCCTGCTATTCTTAATGAGTGCAAAGCATCATGCCGCCAGAACTTACTATGAGCAGTTCGGTTTCATATCGTTTCAGCAGGAACCACTGGAGATATTTTTACCCCTGGCAACGCTGCGACAGCTGCTTACGGCTCAGAATTGGTCGGCGTTTGATGGAGCGCAGCATCATCTAAGTGATCAGGCTGAGCCTGTCGTTGCTTTTTACTCTGGCTGATTCACGCGCTTGCCAAGGTTCGTCTATGTGGCTCGCCGCCATGCACGCGTTTTTCTGCTACAATCAGGAGTAGCACAGGAGGCTCATCATGGCATTTGAACTGCCCGCACTACCTTACGATCACGATGCGTTGGCGCCGATCATTTCGGCGGAAACGTTGGAATATCACCACGATAAACATCATGCTGCGTATGTCGTCAATCTGAATAAGTTGATTGAAGGCAGCGCATTTGCAGATCGTACACTCGAAGAGATTATCACCTCAGCGCCGGCTGGTGGAATTTTCAACAATGCTGCTCAGGTCTGGAATCACACTTTCTATTTTGGTGCATTCAGCCCGGATGGCGGTGCTGCCCCGGAGGGAGCGCTGGGCGATGAGATTGCTGCCACCTTCGGCTCTTTTGATGATTTCAAGGTTGCCATGAGTACGTCTGCCGCCACGAATTTCGGTTCCGGTTGGACATGGTTGGTGCGGCGCGCAGATGGGCAGCTGGCCATTGTCAATACCAGCAATGCCGGCAACCCGCTGTGCAACGGAGAGACTCCATTGTTGACGATCGATGTGTGGGAGCATGCGTATTACATCGATTATCGCAATGCGCGACCGAAATATCTCGATGCAATATGGGATATTATTGATTGGAATGTAGTTGCTTCGCGCGGTTGAGGGCGTTGTTCCTCTCGGGGGGAAGAGTGGGTGTACGATAGAATCGACGCAACAGCCGGGCTTGCATATGGCTTACTTCTTATCGAGAACCATAGGATGATGCGTTTGTTACTCAATCGTTGGGTGTTTGCAACGCGACCTGAGTCGCTATACAGTGCGGCGTGTCCAGAGATGTGGATGCACTCTTGCCGGCCAATCACTGATGCTCGGCGAATCGGACAAATCAATCGCGCACCCAACACGTTCAGTGACACGCCGTGTTAACAGACCTTATATCCGGGTGCCACGGAATATTTAACAATGACAATAACATTTGATCAACTCGGCCTTTCGGCTGAACTGCTGCGTGCGGTAAAAAAACAGGGATATGACACGCCGACGCCGGTGCAGGCGCAGGCGATTCCGGTGGTGCTGGAGGGGCGTGATATTCTTGCCGGCGCGCAGACCGGCACGGGCAAAACGGCCGGCTTTACGCTGCCGATGTTGCAGCGATTGCAGCAGGCACCGGTTGTGGCGCGGCAAACTGCTGCGCGGCGAACTGCGGTGCGGGCACTGGTGCTCACACCGACCCGTGAATTGGCGGCGCAGGTAGGCGAGAGCGTGGCCACGTATGGCCAGTTTCTCTCATTCCGCTCGGCAGTGGTCTTTGGCGGGGTAGGGATTCAACCGCAGATTGCCAAGCTGCAGCGCGGTGTGGATGTTTTGGTCGCCACACCGGGGCGGCTGCTGGATCTGGCGGGGCAGGGCAAAGTAGATCTGTCGCAGATCGAGTTTTTTGTGCTTGATGAGGCGGATCGTATGCTCGACATGGGCTTTATCCACGATATTCGCAAGGTGCTGAAGTTGCTGCCGCGTGTGCGTCAGAATCTGCTCTTTTCCGCCACCTTCTCGAATGAGATCAAGAAGCTTGCGGCGGGATTTTTGCATAACCCGGTCTATGTCGAGGTGGCGCGCAATGAGGCGACCCATCAGGTGACACAGGTGGTGCATCCTGTCGATAAATCCAATAAACGGGCGCTGTTGTCGCACCTCATCTCCAACGGCGAGTGGCAGCAGGTGCTGGTGTTTACCAAGACCAAACATGGCGCCAACCGGCTCACCAAGCAGCTGGAGAGTGATGGCATTCATGCCGCCGCCATTCACGGCAATAAGAGCCAGACTGCGCGCACCAAGGCGCTGGCTGATTTTAAGCAGGGCAATATTCGTGTGCTGGTGGCGACCGACATTGCGGCGCGCGGGCTGGATATTGATCAGCTGCCGCATGTGGTCAATTACGAGCTGCCGAATGTGGCGGAGGATTATATCCATCGCATCGGTCGAACCGGTCGCGCGGGGCATAGTGGCGAGGCGATGTCGCTGGTCTCCAGTGACGAAGAGAAGCTGTTGCGCGGTATTGAGCGATTGATGAAAAAGCAGATTCCGCAACAGGCGGTCGCTGGCTTTGAGCCGGGGCAGGCACCGGTATCAGGTCGCGATGGACAGCCCCGGGCGGCGAATCGTGTTCGTGAACGCGATGGCAATGGTGGACAGCGACGCCGCCGGCGTGCGCGTCGTCCCGGTCGCCGTGAACGGGCGGCGCAGGCCTAGCATCTCTATAACTCTTACGATGACTGGCTGATGCGTGCGACGCGCGCGTGGATGCCGGTGAACAGGGTGTAGCTGATGGTGTCGATGGCGGCAGCGACCGCGCTGGCGGCCAGATGGTTGCCCCAGAGTTCAACGCGATCGCCGATTTTCAGTGGGCAGCGGGTGATATCGAGCATGGTGTAGTCCATGCAGACGCGGCCGACGATGGGCAGCTGCTGGCCGTCAAACCAGGCACAGCCGCGATTGCTCAACGCACGCGGCAGACCATCGCCATAGCCGCCGCGGATGACGGCGATGCGCATGGTCTGCGGGGCAGTGAAGCTGGCGCCGTATGAGACGGGGGTGCCGGCGGCAATATCACGAATCTGAATTATCGGCGCGTGCAGTTGCATGACCGGCTTCACACCGAGCGGCTGGTCGATGACAGGCTCAGCGCCGTAGAGGGCGATGCCCGGGCGCACCATATCGAGCATTTGATCAGCTAGGGTGACCATGCCGGCGCTATTGAGCAGTGAGGCGGCGATGGGGCGGCCGAGCAGTTGTTCGGCGTTTCGGCGCAGGGCGTGAAAACGTTCGCGCTGGATCCGATTGAGTGGGTGTTCGGCGGTGTCGGCGCAGGCGAGGTGCGAGAGGATGCCGGCGATGCCGATGCGTTGCTGGCGGCAGCGTTGGATGGTGGCTTGTAGATCGGTGACGCCGAGACGGGTCATGCCGGTATCGACTTTGATCCAGACGCTGCCGTTGAAACCTGCCCGCTGCAGATCGTTCAGCTGTTGTGGGTCGCTGATGGCGGGGGTGAGTGCATGTTGCGTGATGGTGGTGGCATCGTTGGCATCGCGCAGGCCGGAGAGGGTGACGATGGTGTGGGCGCGATCATCGGGTGCATCGCCTAGGATTGCTCGTAATTGCGCCCCTTCATCAGCATCGGTGACGGCAAAATGGCGGCATCCGGCTTGCGCGAGTGCCGGTGCGATCAGCGCCAAACCGTGGCCATAGGCGTTGGCTTTGACGACGGCCATCAGCTCGGCGCTGCCGGCACGTTGCCGGAGTAGCTGATAGTTGTGGCGCAGGTGCGCAAGATCGATGCTGGCGGTGATGGAGCAGCTCATGCGGCAATCATCCCGCTTTTTGCAGTGTGGTCAAAGTCTGTTGCGCGGCTGACGGGGAGGATGGTGCGCGGGATGATGCTTTTACTCTTGTCGTGGCGGTGTAATGTTCCGCCCCACTACAGAGGCGGTGAGCTGCGGTGTGTTGGATGGCTCGTATGGCGTTTGTGGAAATGATTTGCGCAGGCTAAGCGCACACAGGGATAGAATATGAGTCATCATGAAAAGCCGGTATGGCGGGAGTGGTTGGAGAGCCTGATTATTATCGGGTTGTTGGCGGTTGTGATCCGCAGCTTTATTGTGGCGCCGTTTAAGATTCCCAGCTCGAGTATGGTGCCGACGCTGGAGATCGGTGATTATCTGTTTGTGCTGCGTTATCCCTACGGTTTCAGAATTCCATTTACCGATATTCAGTTGCTACCCAAAGAGGCGAAGCGCGGCGATGTGGTGGTGTTTGTCTATCCGGGTGATAAGAGTAAGGATTATATTAAACGTATTGTCGGTGTGCCGGGCGATCATGTGGTCTATCGCAACAACAAGCTGACGGTGAACGGCAAGACGATGCCGCTCACGCCGCAGGGCGAGCGCGCTTACTTTATGCAGGATCACAATGTCGATGTGTCGGGGCTGTTTGTCGAAGATCTCGATGGCGTGAAGCACTATGTGTTGCGCAAGAATTTCTCTATTAAAGATGGCGAGTGGACGGTGCCGCAGGGGATGTATTTCGCCATGGGTGACAACCGCAACAATTCGCGCGACTCCCGTTTCTGGGGCTTTGTGCCGCAGAATTATCTGGTGGGGCGTGCGGCAATTGTCTGGTGGTCATGGGATGGTGTGAAGGGTGCTGTGCGCTGGTCTCGCATCGGGCATGTGATTGAGTAGCTCTCGGATGCGTCGTTATGCCGACCTGCAACAGCAGCTTGCCTACCATTTTCGTGACGACTTACTGCTGGAGCGGGCGCTGACGCACCGTTCGGTCTCGCTGCAGGGGACGGTGGCGCATATGGAGCGTCTGGAGTTTCTCGGTGATGCGGTGTTGGGATTGGCGATTTCATCGTGGTTGCATGCGGCGTTTCCTGAGCATGATGAGGGGCAGCTATCGCGCATGCGGGCGGCAGTGGTGCGCAAAGAGGCGCTCTATCAGGTGGCGTTGGCGTGGCGGCTGGAGCGCGAGCTGCATGTGGGTGGCAGCGAGCGTGTGGCAGGCAGAGCCGGTAAGGTGAAATCGCGTTCGATTGTGGCCAATGCGGTGGAGGCGGTGATCGGTGCGGTGTTTCAGGATGGCGGATGGGCGCCGGCGGAGCAGCTGGTGTTGCGCGCCTGGCAGAGGCAGTTATCGGCAATCGGCAGCCGCGATACGCGCGATGCCAAAAGTCTGCTGCAGGAGTGGACGCAGGGGCAGGGGTGGGGATTGCCCGAGTATCAATTGAGCGATCACGGCGCGCAGTTGAGCGAGAACCGCTTCGAGGCGCGCTGTCTGGTGCGCGGCGAGATTGCCGGCCGCGGTTTTGGGGCGCGCAAAAAAGAGGCGGAGCGCGCGGCGGCAGCGGCGGCCTATGGAGCATTGCATGACAGATAGACCATTTCGTTGCGGTACAGTGGCACTGCTGGGTGTGCCGAATGTCGGCAAATCGACACTGATGAACCACCTGATCGGTGCCAAGGTGGCGATTGTCACACCCAAGCCGCAGACCACGCGCCACCGCATTCTCGGTATCTACTCCGATGCGGCGCGGCAGATCATTTTTGTCGATACGCCTGGCATCCACAAGGGCAGCAAACAGCTGAACAGAAACATGGTGCGTGTCGCCTACGCCGCCGCCGAAGATGCCGATCTGCTGGCCATTATGCAGGATGCCTCCAAACCGCTGGATCGCCCCACCCGCACGCTGATCGAACGCTTTGCCGACGGGCGCTTGTCGCAGCCGCGTATCCATGTGCTCAACAAGGTCGATCGTGCTGACAAGGCGCGCCTGCTGCCGCGCCTGCAGCAGTTGCAGGCGCTCGATCCGGGTGCGGCGGCTTTTGTGCCGGTCTCCGCACGCAAGGGGATTCAGACCGATGCGCTGCTCAATGAGCTGGCCAACCATCTGCCGGAGCAGCCGCCGATTTATGATCCCGACTGGTTCACCGATCAGAGTCAGCGTCAACTGGCGGCGGAGTATGTGCGTGAGCAGGTGTTTCTCTCCATGCATCAGGAGATTCCGTTTCAGACGGCGGTCGATATCGAGCGCTTTGAAGAGCTGGGCGACCGAGTGGAGATCGATGCAGTGATTCTGGTCGGCAGCGAGCGCCACAAGCCGATGCTGATCGGCAAGGGCGGCGATGGCATGAAGGCGGTTGGCATCCGCGCCCGCGAGGGGTTGGAGGCGATTCTCGGTTGCCGGGTGCGGCTTAATCTCTGGGTGAAGGTGGATGAGGATTGGTTCAATCACCCCGCCAAACTCGATGAGCTGGGGCTAGGTGTGGAGCGCTAGCGACGGTGTGGTTTAATTCGTACGAATAATCGGCATGTAATGATGTGTTGATGCCGCCGACTACTGCCGCGAGTTGCCTGCCGGGTCGCACTCCGGTTGATTGCGTGGTTGCGATGCGTCTGTCGGCGGCTTATGATGCGAGGGTTGTTTGCGAGGTGAGGTGAATGCGGAGTTTTAGTTTTGTCTGTGCGTGACGAACAAGATACGGTCGCTGCTATGCAAGAACCGCCTGCCGCAACGGCGCCTGCTGCGCCATCTCCAAGATCTCCACGACTCTCCATCTACCGCTGGCGTCTGGCGATGATCGCCAGTATTGCCCACCGTGGTAGCGGGCTGATTCTAGTGCTTTTTGTGCCGCTCTATCTCTGGCTGCTGCAGGGGATGACTGGCAGCGTCGCTGGCTTCGATGCGGCACTGAACTGGCTCCACTCCGGCCTTGGCCGTCTCTCGCTCTGGCTGGTCGGCACGGCGCTGGCCTTCCATCTCTGTAACGGTATTCGTTTTCTTTTGCTCGATTTTGGTGTGGGCGAAGCGCGCCGGACGATGCGTGGCAGCGCCAAGCTGGTGTTGGTCGTCACCGCACTGGTGGCGCTGCTGCTGGCGGTGGTGCTGTGATGAAACGCATCAAAGAGCCGGGCGCGGCGCATAGCGGGCTGAGTGACTGGTATTGGCAGCGGCTCTCGGCGGTGGTGCTGGCGCTGCTGCTGCCGTTGCCCTTCTTCCTGCTGGTGGCGGTCTATCAGGGCAGTGTCGATCAGCAGGGGATGCTCGATATTCTTGACCATTTCCTCTCCCATCTGCTCCACACGATG
>JALUXN010000279.1 GCA_027018975.1 Mariprofundaceae bacterium
GGCAATGGAGGTGATTGCGCCGGCGGCCGATCTCTCCGAGCAGATCTCCACCGCCGGCAAAGAGGCATCTGGCACCGGTAACATGAAGTTCATGATGAATGGCGCGCTGACCATCGGCACACTCGATGGCGCCAACATCGAGATCCGCGAAGAGGTGGGCGATGAGAACTTCTTCCTCTTCGGCCTCAACGCCGCCGAGGTGGAGGAGCTGCGCAGTCATTATGACCCGAACGGCATTATTGCCGCTGACGAAGATCTGTCGCGTGTGATGAATCTGTTGGAGTGCGGTCACTTCAATCAGTTCGAGCCAGGGCTCTTCGCGCCGATTGTCGGCGCTATCCGCAGCAGTGACGACCCGTGGATGGTGGCGGCTGATTTCCGCAGCTATGTCGAGGCGCAGCAGCGCGCGGCAGCGGCCTATCAGGATCAGACCGGCTGGCTGAAGATGAGCATTCGCAACACCGCTTTCTCCGGTAAATTCTCCACCGATCGCACCATGCAGGATTACAACCGCGACATCTGGCAGTTGGAGCCGCTGAATTTGTAATCGCAGGGTCATTCATGCACGGTCATGCCTAGGGTTGTGTCGGGTATCCACGCAGCCATGGATCCCCGATAGAGGCACTCGGGGATGACGTGATGGTTCGATTTTTTCTGACAGAAAAACGCACACCTATCATGCGATTGCCCTGTAGTTCCAGCATGCGGTGCTTGACACTATTTCTTGTCGAAGGGTAAGTTACACTGTTTTTCGATGGGTATGGTTCAATCGGCGGAGGGTAAGTGTCCCTGTTTTCTAAACAATCGAGTGGTTTGATGGGTGTGGATATCAGTGCCAGCGGCATTAAGCTGGTCGAGCTGGCGCGCGGTAAAAATGGTTATGAGATCTCTGCTTACGCCTACGTTTCACTGCCTGAAGGGGCGATTGTCGAGAACAGTATCGCGCAACCCCAAGCTGTCTCTGATGCGCTGCGCCAAGCGGTTGCGGTTGCCGGCACGTCCAGTCGCGATGTGGCTCTGGCTGTCTCCGGCAATGCTGTGATCATCAAAACGATCACCCTGCCGGTGATGAGCGAACTGGAGCTGGAGGGGCAGATCGAGTTCGAAGCTGATCAACATGTGCCCTACGATATCGAGGATGTATCGCTCGATTTCTTCATTCAGGGGGCATCACTGGATGATCCTGAACAGATGGATGTGGTGTTGGTCGCCTGCAAACGGGAGATTATCGAGCAGTATCAGCAGGTGATGGAAGAGGCTGGGCTGCGCGCAGCCTGTATCGATTGCGCGGTGTTTGCGATCGAAAATGCGGCGGAGATGTGTCAACTGGTGCCCGGTGGTACAGCGGATGATGCCCAGTTGCCCGAGCAGGGCAGCGAGGCGACGATGCTGGTGAATATCGGTGCGACCATGATGAATATCAATGTTTGTATCGCAGGCCGTATGGGCTTTGTGCGCGATCAGTTTTTCGGTGGGCAGCATTTAAGCGAAGCGATCGCGCAGACACAGGCACTCTCGATGGCCGCGGCTGAACAGCTGAAGGTGGAGCAGTTTGATGCCATTCAACCGGCCGCACTGCAGGAGTTCTACATGGGTTTGACTTCCGAACTGACCCGCTCACTCGATTTTTACAATGCCAGCCGGGGCAGTTATCCGGTCGGCAGCGTCTGCTTGACCGGGGGGACGGCGCTGCTGCCGAACATTGCCGATGAGCTGACTCGCGCGCTGGATATGCCGGTTCGCGTGATCAATCCGCTGGAGCATCTCCATCTATCTGCAACCAGTTTGGATGCGCACTATCTCAAGCGACATGGCCCCATGCTGATGGTGCCACTGGGATTGGCGCTGCGGAAGTTTGATCGATGATCCGCATCAATCTGATCCCCTACCGCGAAGCGCGGCGCAGGGCGCAGAGTCATCAGCATGCCGCAATCTTTGCCGCTGTGTTGGCCGTGGCTGTTGTGTTGGTTGTCGGGGTGCACCAGTTCACTGGCGCGCAGCTGGATCAGCTCAAAACAGAGACATTGGCACTGCAACGCCAGAATATCGCGCTGAAACATAAGATCGGCAGAATCAGCGATCTGGATGACAAACGCGCAGAGGTGAGGCGCAAACTGGCGGTGATCGATCAGCTGCAGGACGGCCGCTTTGACACTTTGGAGACACTGCATGCTATCGCTGCGACCATCCCCAATAATGTCTGGTTGAAATCGGTGGAGTATCGTGATCAGAAGGTGCGTCTGGTCGGCTGGGGTGAGAGCAACAAAGCGGTGGCGCGCTTTATGCGGCAGCTGGATCACTCGCCGCAATTCAATGATGTCCGCCTTGGCGAGATTCGACGTGTGTTGATGGCTGGTTTGCCTATGCGCCACTTTACCCTGCATCTGACCCGCACCACCACAGCATCCCGGCAGCCGGCAAATGCCGCGCCGAAAAAGGCTCAGTGATGGAACAGTTCTACGACTTCATGAAAACATCGGTGCTGCCGCTGCCATTGCAGCAGAAGCTGCTGGTGCTGGCGGCAACCTTCTTGGTGATTGTTGGCCTCTATGTCTATCTCGGTTGGTTGCCGCTGCACGATGACCTCCAACAGCAGCAGCAGCAGCTGGCTACGCAGCAAAAGCTGCTGAAAAAGAATCAGGAGAAGGCGAACAATCTGCCGCGTAAGAAGAAAGAGTATGCGGCGCTGGAGAAGCAGCTGAAGGTCGCTCTGCATATGTTGCCCAAGCAGTCACAGATCCCTGATCTGCTCGAAAACGTCTCCTGGGCGGGTAAAGATTCTGGCCTTGAGTTCAAGGAGTTTAAGCCGGGGCGGGAGAAGATGAAGCAGCTCTACGCTGAGGTGCCGGTCTCGTTTCAGGTTGAGGGGAGCTTCCGGCAGCTGCTGACGTTCTTGCGGCGGGTCGGGGAGATGTCGCGTATTGTTGATGTCAAGGATGTGCAGCTGGAGAGAAAAGGGTCGGATCGATTGTCGGTCTCCGGTCAGGCGGTGACCTATCGTTTTGTGGTTGCCAAGCCGAAGCCTGAATAGTTGCGGTGGGAGTGAATCATGGTGAGATTGATCAATTCAATCATAAGTACGGAGCGTAGGTTGATCTGCGTGGTGAAGCGGGTGCTGCTGTTGGCGATGCTGCTAACCATCGCCATGCCGTTGGCAAGCGCGGCGACTATTGAGCAGCTGCAGCTGTTATCGGCAGGTAATACACAGCAGCTGCATATCGGCATGGATGCAGCGGCGCCCTATCAGGTGTTCAATCTGGAAGCGCCGAAGCGCTTGGTGCTGTTATTTCCGCAGAGCAAACTGGCCTCGACGGTCAAGTCTCTGCCGGCTGACGGGATGCTGCGGGCGATTCGCCCTCTGCAGGATGGCAATGGCGCCCGCATCGAGATCACTCTCGCCAAGGGAGCCCGCTATCACCTGCAGGAGCAGGGCAACGATCTGCTGGTCAAGTTCACAGCGCCGGCTGCCACTGCGCAGCAGCATCGTGGTGCGGTGTTGCAGGATATGTCGGTGGTTGATCACAATGGTACGACCGAGCTGATTCTGCGCGGCACACATATGGATGCCAATCGTCACGCCATGGTGACCAATGGCGGCAACACGATGGTGATCGATTTCTGGGGGGGCGAGTCGCGTTTGCCGAAGAGTTATTATGCCTTTTCTGCAGCGCGTTTGAACCATGTGACGGTGGGTGAGGCGAAGGGGCGTGTGCGTCTGGTTGTATCGTTGCGCAATGAGGCGGGCAATCAGCACCAGATCCATGGCGATAGCCATCAATTGGTGGTGCGCTTCGGATCGGCGGCAGCGGTCAAACCTGTCGCCGGGCAGGTGGTCGAGTCGGTCGATTTTCGCCCGCAAGACCGTATTGCTCACCTGATGATCCGCACCAGTCAGCGCGATCCGGAGATCAATCTGCAGCAGCAGGATGACAAAATCATTCTGGATTTCAAACACGCCTCTCTGGCGAGCGGTCAGGAGCGCAGTCAGGATGTGCAAGCATTCCCCGGGCCGGTGAAACAGATCGACAGCTATCGCAGGCATGGTGGCGTGCGCGTGGTGGTTCGGCTGCGCGAAAAGTCCAAGGTGACATCCTTTCAGGCCGGGAACCTGCTGACGGTGATGATCAAGCCTGAAGATCTGGTCGCCAAGGGCAATGGACAGGGGCGTGATACCGCGATTTATAGTGGTCAAAAGGTCGATTTCAAATTTCAGAATATGGAGGTGCGCAACGCCCTGCAGCTGATCGCGGAGATGAGCGGCATGAATATCATCATGTCCGACGATGTCACCGGTAAACTGACCATGCATTTGATCGATGTGCCGTGGGATCAGGCGCTCGACTTGATTCTCAGCTCCAAGGGGTTGGGCAAGCAGCAGATCGGCAACGTCATCCGCATTGCGCCGTTGGAAAAACTGAAAGCCGATGCTGACGCCCAGAAACGCGCCAAGAAGAGCGCCGAATCGGTGGCGCCGCTGGAGACAGAGTTTTTCCAGCTCGGTTATGTGTCGGTGGAGGGGCTGAAGAGCGAGCTGGAGGGCTTCTCCAGCAAGTCCACCAGCGACAGTGGCGCATCTTCGGGCGGCAGCGATCTGAAACTGCTCTCCGAACGCGGTACGATTATTGCCGATAAGCGCAGCAACACCCTGATTGTGACCGACACCCGCGAGCGGTTGAACAACATCAAACGTTTACTGAAAGTGCTCGACAGGCCGGAGAAGCAGGTGTTGATCGAAGCGCGCATTGTCGAAGCCTCCGACACCTTTTCGCGCGATCTGGGTGTGAAATGGGGTGGTAAATATACCAAAACTAAGGGGCGCTTGACGCACACGATTCAGGGTGCAAATGGTTTGCTTGGCAATAATGTAGTGGATCTCGGTGCAGCAGTGGCTGGCACAGGTGGTGCTATCGGTTATACCATTGGTTCTCTGGGTGGCGCATTAAACCTGAATCTGGAGCTTTCTGCAGCTGAACAGGAGGGCGAGATTAAGGTGGTCTCCAGTCCGCGCGTATTCACGAGTAATCTGCAGGAAGCCATTATCGAGCAGGATCAACAGGTGCCGTTTACCGTCACGACGATCAGCAATGGCGGCACGACGACGGCGACTGAATTGAAGAGTGCCAAGTTGACCCTGAAGGTGACGCCGCAGATCACTGCAGACAAACGCATTTTTATGCTGCTGGAGGTCAATAAAGACACGCCGACCCAATTCAATGGGCAGGCCACGATCGACAAGAAATTGGTGAAGACAAAGCTGTTGGTTAAAAATGGCGACACCGTTGTCCTCGGTGGTATTTATACTCAAAACACCAGCGATTCTGTTACCGGTGTGCCGGGATTGATGGATATTCCCATTCTGGGCAATCTCTTCAAACGTAAGCAGAAGGTGAACAATCGCAGTGAGTTGTTGATTTTTATTACGCCGACAGTGGTGGAGGAGCAGCAGGGAGCGGGTGAATAGGGCGTTGAAACAAGCAGATTTGGTGATTGTCCGATGACGTATGCAATGTGCGCTGTTTTTGAATGGCATGTTTGTAGCACGCTGGCGGCGGAAAAACTGTTCACGCATCAACCTACATGAACCAACCTAGTCCCATGATCCGCGTGCAGGGCGCGCGGGTGCATAATTTGAAGAATATCTCCCTTGATATTCCGCGCGACAAGCTGGTGGTGATCACCGGTGTCTCCGGCTCGGGCAAGTCGAGCCTTGCTTTTGACACGCTCTATGCCGAGGGGCAGCGGCGTTATGTGGAGTCGCTCTCGGCCTATGCGCGGCAGTTTCTCGGTATGATGGAGCGGCCGGATGTCGATGCGATTGAGGGGCTGTCGCCGGCGATCTCCATTGAGCAGAAGACCACCAGCCGCAACCCGCGCTCCACCGTCGGTACGATCACCGAGGTCTATGATTATCTCCGTCTGCTCTTTGCGCGCATCGGCCAGCCCTATTGCTATGCCTGCGGTGCGGCGATTACGTCGCAGCCGGCCAGTGTCATTATCGATCAGCTGGCGGCGCTTGCTGAAGGGACGCGGCTGCAGCTGTTGGCGCCGATTGCGCGCGGCAAGAAGGGTGAGTTCACGAAGGAACTGGCGCAGGCGGCGAAGGATGGCTTTGTGCGCGTGCGTATCGATGGCGAGGTGATGGCGCTGGAGGATGTGCCGCCGCTGAAAAAGCAGATCAAGCACGACATTGCGCTGGTGGTTGATCGGCTGGTGATTCGCGACGGCGTGCGCACGCGGCTGGCCGATTCGGTGGAGACGGCGCTGCGCTACGGTGAGGGTGTGCTGCTGGCGCTGGTCGGTGACGAGGAAATGCTCTTTTCCGAGCGCT
The DNA here is from genome assembly GCA_027018975.1 of Mariprofundaceae bacterium. Lineage (GTDB taxonomy): Bacteria > Pseudomonadota > Zetaproteobacteria > Mariprofundales > Mariprofundaceae > Mariprofundus. Next base: position 6,329 of record JALUXN010000279.1, read on the forward strand.
GTGCCTGTGCCGATTGCGGCATCTCCTATCCCGATCTGGAGCCGCGGCTGTTCTCCTTCAACTCGCCGTCGGGCGCCTGCCCGAGCTGCGACGGGCTCGGCAGTCAGACCATCTTCGATCCAGCGCTGGTGGTGCCTGATCCGTCGCTGTCGATTGCTGAAGGGGCGATTGCGCCGTGGGCGGGGCGCGAGACGGCGATGTATCAGCAAACATTGGAAGCGGTGGCCGCCTTTGCCGGTGCTTCGATGGATGTGCCGTTCGGCGAACTGGATGCAGCCGCGCAGCAGATTTTTCTCTACGGCAGTCGCCGTAAGCGGATCAAGTTCACCTATCGGACGCCGGGCAAGAATCGTGTCATCGAGCGTAGCTTTGAAGGGGTGATTCCCAATCTGCAGCGCCGTTATCGCGAGAGCAGTTCCGATGATGTGCGTGAGGCGTTGGCGAAATATATCAACCATATCGATTGCCCCGAATGCCACGGTTCGCGCCTCTGCAAGGCGGCGCGCCATGTGCGCGTGGGCGCGTTGACGCTGCCGGAGCTGACCGCCATGCCGCTGCGCGCGGCGCAACAGTGGGTGCAGCAGCTGACACTCACCGCCCAACAGCGGGCGAT
>JALUXN010000280.1 GCA_027018975.1 Mariprofundaceae bacterium
TATGCGAGCCCGCCGCCAGCGCGATGCGTACTCCCGATTCAACCGGCTTCGCCACCTCGACCTTCGCAAACCGCACGGCTGGTCGCTTTTCGCTCGCCAACCGATCCCGCCAACGCCGAAAGGATTTGACCGATACCCCCATGCGCTGACAAAACGCCGCCTGCGACCGCTCCTCACCACGATCCCACTCATCCACCACCCGCCGCCAATACGCATACCGCGACGAACGACTGAAATGTGCATCGCAACCCGTTTGCATACCTGCCCCCTATCCATCGCAAAATCAACGCAACGAATCCTGGCAGGGAAATCTACCGCCGGTAGATGGGGTTGGTTTGACGCTTACCTTGTTTCTGCATATCTTGCTGAGCATTCGTGAAGCGTCAAGTCGGGTTACGGTGACAGTTTACTAAATGCACTTAATTTGTCCATGCTTTTTCTTCACGTTCTGATGCTACCATAGTCGGCTGACTGTCCGAGCAAGAAACACGCATTCGCCTTACGCCGCCGGCTCAATCAATGATCGATCCAGATCATCCGGTGCTTCCATGCCCATCATTTCGAAGAGTGTGGCGGCCAGATTGGACAGACCCGGTTTCTCCTGCTCGGTGGGTTGGCGCAGTTGGTAGCTGCCGTTGTAGGCGGGGTCGAAGAGGATGCAGGGGACGGGGTTGGTGGAGTGTTTGGTGGAGGGCTCGAATTCGCCGTCGCCTTTGGCGGCGAGCATCTCCTCGGCGTTGCCGTGGTCGGCGGTAATCAGCGCCAGACCGCCGGCGGCTTGTAGCGCATCGACGATGCGACCCACAGCGCAATCGACCGCCTCAATCGCTTCAATCGCCGCCGCAATGTTGCCGCAGTGGCCGACCATATCGGCGTTGGCGAAGTTGATCAGGCCGAAGTCGTAACGGCCGCTCTCGATCAGCTCGATCGCTTTGTCGGCGATCTCTTTTGACTTCATCTGCGGCGCATCGGCGAAGCTCACATTCTGATCCGAGTCGATGAGGATATAATCCTCCATCGTCGCATCGAGCGGCTGCCTGTAGCCGCCATTGAAGAAGAAGGTGACGTGCGGATATTTCTGCGTCTCGGTGAGCCGGAACTGGCGCATGCCCAGCTCCAGAATGCGCCGTCCGAATGGCCGGGGCACTTTGGTCGGCCCCATCAGCTGCAGGCGCGGCAGGTCGCGATCTTCGTCATAGACCATCATGCCGGCGTAGGTGACTGCCGGCCGCCGGCCGCGATCAAAGCCATCGAAATCGTCCAGTTCGAACGCCTCGGTGATCTCGATGGCGCGGTCGCCACGGAAGTTCATCATCACCACCGCATCGCCATCCTCAATGGTGCCGACCGGCCGGTCATCGGCATCAACCATGACAAAACCGGGCATATCCTGATCGACGAGTTCAGGGTTTTCGCTGCGGAAGTGGTTTACCGCATCGAGCATGGTGCGGAAGTGGTGCGGCGAATCGCCATGCACCATCAGGCGCCAGCCGGCGGCCACCTTCGGCCAGTTGTGGTCGCGATCCATGGTGATTACTTCGCGCCCGCCGCCGGAGGCGAAGGCGTAATCGAAGCCGTCATGGCTGTTGATGAAGAGGAATGACTCCTCCAGCTCGGCGATATATTTCTGCGCGCTCTGGATGCCGACATCGCGGCCATCGAGCAGGGCATGCACGCGCAGCCGCTTCACCTGTTGCGAAAAGGCGTGGTCGATCACGTTGCGGAAGTGGCTCAGATGGGAGTGGATATTGCCATCGGAGAGCAGGCCGAAGAGGTGCAGCGTGCCGCCGCTGGCTGTCGCCTGCATCACCTGTTGCAGTGCCGGTGAATCGTAAAACGAGCCATCCTCAAAAGCGCGATTGATGCGTGTCGGCCCCTGATCGAGCACTTGGCCGGCTCCCATGGTGAGATGCCCCACCTCCGAGCCGCCCATATCTTTTTGCGAGGGCAGGCCGACGGCGTGGCCGTGGGTGAGCAGTTCGGTATGCGCATAGTCAAGCCAGAGGCGGTCGAAGTTCGGCGTATTGGCCTGGGCAATCGCATCGCCCGCGCCGCCGAGGCTCATGCCCCAGCCATCCATGATGATCAGCAGTGCCGGACGGCGACGCTCGCCCTCAGGCGTGAGAAAATGTGTTCTGTTCATGATTTATCCTGTTGGTGAATGGTTTGCATGTCGGTCTCGGCCAGCTGTTTGCGCAGCTCTGTTAGCGCCTGTTGGGTCTGATCGAGCTCTTTCAGCAGTTGATCGCGCGAGACCGGCGTGCGCAGTTCTTTCAGCCGCTCCTCTTTTGCCTCTTCAAGATTATTCAATACCACGGCGATGAAGAGGTTGACGATCACAAATGTGCCAACAATGACAAAGGAGACGAAGTATATCCAGCTGTAGCGGCTCATCTCCATGGCGGTGTACATCAGGTCGGTCCAATCTTCGAGGGTGACAATGCGGAACAGCGTGAGCAGAGAGATGCCGATATTGCCCCAGTGTTCGGGGTCATGTTCGTGAAACAGCTGCTGGCCGGCAACGGCGTAGATGTAAAAGATTACCCCCATCAGCAACATAATGTTGCCCATGCTGGGGATGGAGCGCATGAGTGTGGCGATAATCAGACGCAATTCGGGGATAGCCGAGATCAGCCGCAAGACTCGCAGCAGTCGCGCCAGCCGTGCCAGCATGGCGAGGTTGCCGGTGCTCGGAACCAGTGCGAGCAGGATGATTGTGAAATCGAACAGATTCCAGCCGTCGCGGAAATAGTTGCCGACATGCGGCGAATGCGCCGTCATCTTCAACGCCGCTTCGATGATAAACACGGCCAGTACGAAGCGGTTGCCAAGCAGCATCATATGGCCATATTTGGCGCTGAGTTCCGGTGATGTCTCCATGCCAATCAGGACAGCGCTACAGAGAATGATGAAGATAATAAACTGTTCAAAGGCTTTGTGCTGAACAATGCGATTGGCGATGGCAACCATGATTTCGTACCTCATCAAGACGGATTCTTTCGTTGGGGTGCCGCATATTGCTAACGTGTATGCGATTTTTCCACCCTGCGATGCCATGCGTTCACAGGCAGCGCTTGCCGGTTTTGATACGATTGTCCTACAGAAGGCGGCGCGATTTGACAATGATCGGTGTCCCGATATATTCCGCGACCCTTTTTCGCAAGGATCTATTAGCAGTTCAACGTGTGCAGTTCGATTGCCGCGTGACTCTCAGGAGGAGTAAGCCATGAGCTTCACATACAAGCCAAGTAGAATTCGCCGCGCCCGCCGTCATGGTTTTCGCGCTCGTATGGCGACCCGCGCTGGTCGTGCGGTGATCAATCGCCGTCGCGCCAAAGGTCGCAAACGCCTCTCTGCTTGATTTTCGCTCGCTAGCCCTGCGCTCTGACTGCGTCTCACCGTTTTCCTAAAACACACCGCCTGCGTAGCAAAGCGGATTTTGCCGCCATGCGGCGCGGCAGACGATTGCGTGTCGGGCCATTGCGTATCACCTACCGGTTGAATCAGATGGATCACTCGCGGCTCGGCTTTGCGGTTTCACGCAAGTATGGCAATGCTGTGCAGCGCAATCGTTTGAAGCGCCAGCTGCGCGAGCTGTTCCGCTGCCAAGATGATGCATTGCCGGCTGTGGATCTGTTGGTGATTCCGGCGGTTCCGGCCGCGCAGATGGATGCGCCGGCCGATCATCTCCGCAAGGCTTGGGCGTTGATTCGCCAGCGTGTGGGTTAAGATGAGCGTGTGGCCATGATCGGGCTCTGGACGCGCCGTTGTGTGGCGGCACTGATTCGCGCTTATCAACTCTTTCTCTCGCCGGTAATCCCGGCACACTGCGCCCATACTCCGAGCTGTTCCCACTACATGCTGGAAGCCATCGAGCGGCATGGCGCGTTGCGCGGTGTTTGGCTTGGTGTGAAGCGTCTGTTACGTTGCCACCCGTTTTCCAAGGGCGGCTACGATCCGGTACCGGCCGGCAAGCGTGATCGATCTCAATAATTTCTGTTTTTATCAGGAGATAAACCATCATGGAACAGCGTAATATGATTATCGCCTTCGTCCTGTCGATGCTGATACTGCTCGGCTGGGGGATGCTCTTCCCGCAACAGGAGACGGATCAGGGGACAGCGGTGAAGCAGTCGATCGATCAGCCGCCGGCTGAGGTAGCCAAGTCTGTTGCCAAGGCCGCCGCGAAACCGCAGCAAGCGGCATCGTCAGACACTACACCGCCTGCCGCTGTCGCGGCTGCAGACGTTCCTGCGACGGATGGTGCCAAAACAGACGGCGCAAAACAGCCGGAACAGCGCCCAACCTTCTCCATTCACAACGATAAAATGCGTTTGACGGTCAACGACAAGGGGTGGCTGGTTGGCGCCCTGCTCAATGATTACCGCGTCTCGATCGACCCGGATGCCAAGCATGTCGAGGCGCTCCATCTGGGTGAGGGGCGCTCGGTCTATGTCACCGCCGGTGTGATGCAGGCGACATTGAAAGAGCCGTTCCATGTTGTGCAGCGCAGCGCCAACGCCATCACCATGCAGGCGACATTGAGCAATGGACGGGTGTGGCAGCGCACATTGCGTCTGCGTGACGGTTCCTATCAGGTGGCGATTGATGACCGTATCATTGGCGGTGCGGGTTTGAAGTTCTATCAGCAGGTAGTGGAGCGCAATCCGGATAAGAAAAAGAACACCTTTTATGAGCACATGGGGCCGACAGGTCTGGTCAATGGCAAGTTGGTCGAGCCCGATTATGATGACTTAGACGAGGGCGCGCAGACGATGGCCTCGGTCGGTGGCTGGACGGCGGTGATGAATCGCTACTTTATCGCGGCCATGATCCCCGATCCGAAGCAGAGTCATACGTTCTACTACAAGGGCAATGGTAGCGCCTATCAGGCCGGCTTGATCGATACGGGCGAACAGGCTGGTGCGGATGCTCACTTCCATATCAATCTTTATGTCGGCCCGAAATCGATTCCGATTCTCAAACAGGCGGGAGCCGGTCTGGAGCGTGCGGTTGATTTTGGTTTTGTGACGATTATCGCCAAGCCGATGCATCAGTTCCTCGGTTGGCTCTATCAGTATGTGGGCAACTACGGCTGGTGCATCATTATTCTGGTGATCACCATCAAAATTATCTTCTTCTATCCGACGCAGAAGTCTTACACCTCGATGGCCGCCATGCGCAAGCTGCAGCCGGAACTGACACTGCTCAAAGAGCGCTATGGCGACGACCGGCAGCAGATGGGGCAGGAGGTGATGAAGCTCTACAAGAAGCACAAGGTCAATCCGATGGGCGGCTGTTTACCAATTCTGATTCAGATGCCGGTCTTCTTTGCGCTCTACCGCGTGCTGCTGGTCTCCATCGAGATGCGTCAGGCGCCCTTTATTGGCTGGATTCAGGATATGTCGGTGCAGGATCCCTATTTTGTCCTGCCGGTGATTATGGGGGCATCGATGTTCATCCAGCAGCGGCTCAATCCGGCACCACCAGACCCGATGCAGGCTAAGGTGATGCAGTTCCTGCCGATCATCTTCACGGTGATGTTCCTCTTCTTCCCGGCTGGATTGGTGCTCTACTGGGTGGTCAACAATGTGCTGTCGATTCTGCAGCAGTGGATGATCCTCAAGCGGATGAATGTCCAGTAATCCCGCGGAGTTGTGCTGACTGATTCCGATGCAACGATAGCCGCTATCGCCACGCCGGCTGGGCGTGGCGGCGTGGGCGTTGTGCGGGTCTCTGGCTCTGCGGCGCGACGACTGCTCTGCACGGTAACCCAACGATCCTCACCACCTGCGCCGCGCAGTGCCGTGTTGGCCAGCTGGTATGATGCTCAGGGTGAAGTGCTGGATCGTGGATTGGTACTCTGTTGCACTGCACCACACTCCTACACCGGCGAAGATGTGGTGGAGTTTCACGGGCATGGCAGCCCCGTTCTGTTGCGGGCGCTGCTGGCACGTTTGTATGAACTGGGCTGCAGACCGGCTGAACCGGGTGAATTCACGCGCCGCGCTGTAGCGAACGGCAAAATCGATTTAACTCAGGCCGAAGCGGTGGCTGCCTGCATCGATGCCGCCACACTGCGCGCCGGCAAGCAGGCGCTGCGCCAGTTGGATGGCGCGTTTGGTCGCCGCATTACGCAGCTGATGGATTGTCTGACCACGCAGGTCGCCCATCTTGAGGCCTGCCTCGACTTCCCCGAAGAGGAGATTCCACCGCTCTTTTTTGCCGAATTGGCGGCCGAGATTGAGCAGCAGTTGTTGGCGCCGCTGGATCAGCTGCTCGCCTCCGCGCCGCTGGGCGAGCGCCTCTTTGATGGCGCGGTGGTAGCCATTATCGGCGCCCCGAATGTTGGCAAATCGAGCCTGATGAACCATCTCTGTGGCCGTGATCGCGCCATTGTCAGTGAGATTGCCGGCACAACACGCGATGTGCTGGAGGTCGATTTCGAGGTCAATGGCATCCCTGTCCGCCTTGCCGATACCGCCGGTCTGCGCGACTGCGACGATCGCATCGAACAGGAGGGGGTGCGCCGCGCCGAGCAGATGGCGGCGCAGGCTGATCTCACCATATTTGTCGCCGATGCGACGCGGCCGGAGAGCTGGGCGTGTCCGCTGGCGGCCGATCTGCTGCTGATGAACAAGGTGGATCAACCCCACGATCGGGCGCAGCTGCCGGCGCAGTTTCTGCCGATCAGTGTTCAAGATGGTAGCGGACTGGATCGGCTGATGGATCGTCTGGCCGAACTGCTGGGTGATCAGGCGGTTGCCGATGAAGGGGTGCTGGTGACGCGCGAACGCCATCGCCTGATTCTCGAGGCGGTGCGCGAGCAGATTCGGCGCGGTGTGGCTGCGCTGGGCAGTGAGGCGGAGCTGGATCTGGTTGCCATGGAGTGGCGCT
>JALUXN010000281.1 GCA_027018975.1 Mariprofundaceae bacterium
CTACGATTGGAGCGAGAACGAGGCGTTCAATACCAAGGGCAACAAGAAGGGCGAGTGCGCCGGTGCGGTATTGTCGATGTCCGATGCGCTGATCTCCGAGGCGGAGTATGAGATGCTGCTGGCGCGCGCCCATATCGATGCGATGTTCTGGGCGGAGGCGCAGAGTGCGCTGCGCCGCTCGGTGATCTCCACCGCGCGCGCCTTTCTGGTGCCGTTCGGTGAAGCACCGGAGGAGGATAGCGAGGTGTTCGGCCTGCTGCTCACCCATGCTGCTGCCGATCAGGACGTGATGGGCGGTTTCCATCAGGTGCAGGCGGCGATGATGGGCATCGATCTGGCTGATCCGGGGGCGGGCGTGACCCGCCTGCGTGATGCGCAGGCCGCATGGTTGGCGTTGGCAGAAAAACGCTTTGCCGCCGTGCCGGAGGAAGTGAGTGAGAGTGAGACGGAAGCGGCTGTGGCAGGCGATGAAGCGGCAGCCGATGCGACGGATAATGTCACGCTGCTCGATCTCTCCGGTGTCGCCTGCCCGATGAACTTTGTGAAGACGAAGATCAAGCTCTCCACACTGCCGATTGGTGCGCAGCTGGAGGTGATTCTCGATGATGGCGCGCCGATTGAGAATGTGCCGCTCTCCTTGGAAGAGCAGGGGCAGAAGGTGCTGGTCAAAGAGCAGATCTCGGAGCGCCAGTGGAAGATTCGCGTCGAGAAGATTTCCGCAATCTGATCGCTGCCGTTTAAGGTCATCAGGTGACATCCAGCACCGATCTACACCCCTTTGCCAATCCGGGACGGACGAAGCTGTCGCTGGTCAGCCGCGGTGTGGCGTTGCCGGAGGGGTTGCAGCAGGCCTCGCAATGGATTTCGCAGGCCAATGCGATTGAGACGGTGGTCGATATTCGTCTGCCGACCGGTCAGCTCTGTACGGTGCCGGTCGGTCAGCCCTATACGCAGAAGAGCACCTATGAGCTGCGGGAAAAGGATGGCAAGGCGGAGCTGTACTGCGCCGGCGAAGTTTCGCCCGTCACCCTGCTGCCAGCGCCGGCGTTCTATCAGCAGAGCACCCGCAGCGGGTCGCGTATGGGCAGTTTCAGCGCCCTGCATGATCGGCTGCTGATCCTGCATCCGTTCCTCGGTTGCGGCTTCTTTAATCAGGCGGGGCAGGCCTGCCAATACTGCCAGTATGATTCGATGCTCAATCAGGCTGAACCGCCGCTACGCGATCCGCTCGAACTGGTGGAGACGGTGCGCGCGGCACTGGCGGAGCGCGATGTCGATACGGTCTATCTCTACAACGGCTTTTCGCCCTCCAATGATGTCGGCCTGCGCAAGCTGGTGGCGGTGGTGGCGCTGCTGCGCAAACACCTCGGTCATCGCCAGATTGCGCTGGAGACGGTGGCGCCATCCGACCTGCAGGTGATCGATGAACTCTACGAGGCGGGGCTGGATCTCTTTATCTGCAATGTCGAAGTGCACGATGCGGCGCGCTTTGCCGAGATCTGCCCGGGTAAGGCGCGGCTGGGCGGACAGGCGGCGATCTATCGTGCGCTGCAACATGCCCGCTCGATCTTCCGCACCGGTGCGGTGGTCAGCCACCTGATTGTCGGGCTGGAACCGCTGGCATCGACGATTGCCGGCATGAAAGCGCTGATCGGGCAGGGGATTGTGCCGATGCTGCTCCCCTTCCGGCCACTGCCCGGCACGCCGCTCAGTGATTGGCCGCTGGCCAGCCTCGATGATGTGGAGCAGGCGCTGCTGGTGCAGTATGAACTGCTCGAATCATCCGGCATCCCGATGCACCGGCTGCGCGATATGGGGCGGGTATTGACCCCGATGGAGAGCGGTCTGCTGGTTGGCCGCACGCCTTACCTCGCGCAGCAGGTCGCCAGCTCGACACTGGGGCGGCGCATGATCGGCTGGATGAACGGGCTGCGCCGTTATCTGCGCTCCAATGGTAAGATCGACGCCAACTACGCAAGCGCTCGCTACCACTCCCTACACTGGCTATTGGCCAGAGAGGGGGTGCCGTTTGTGGCGCTGGCGCTGCTGTCGCTCTGCGCGCTCTGGGTGGGGCATCAAGCGCCGCCCGATGGGTTGACGGCGCAAGGGTGGCATGCGCTGCTGATCTTTCTCTTCTGTCTGGCGCTCTGGGTGAGCGGCCTGATTCCGCTGGCGGCGACCTCGCTGTTGGGTTTGGCGCTGCTGCCGCTCTCCGGCGTGCTGCCGGCGATGGATGCTTACGCCATGTTCGGGTCGCCGGCGGTATTCTTCATTCTCGGCGCATTCATGCTGGCCGCTGGCGCGCGTGCCACGGGGCTCTCCGAGCATCTGGCGCTGGCGCTGATCGAGCGGGTCGGCACGGGTGCGCGGCAACTGCTGTTGGCGATGCTGCTGCTGCCAGCAGTGATGGCGTTTGTCATGCCGGAGCATGCGGTGGCGGCGATTTTCCTGCCAATCGTGCTCGATATGGTGCGCAATCTCGATCTGAAAATCGGTGACCGTTATGCGCAATCCCTCTTTTTTGCGGTGGCGTGGGGGGCGATTATCGGCGGTGTGATGACGCTGTTGGGCGGGGCGCGCGGGCCGTTGGCGCTCGGTATGGTGCAGCAGATCAGCGGCCATGGGTTCAGTTTTCTCGACTGGACGTTGGCGGCAGCACCTCTGGTGTTGCTGATGTTGACGGCTGCTGCAATGCTGCTGCTATTGACCACACCGTGTGGCGAGCTGGATGTGGCGCAGGCGCGTGCTGCTATCCAGAAACGGCAGTTGGAGCTGGGTAATCTGGAGCTGCGCGGCTGGCTGATGGGGCTGTTGCTGGCTGGCACAGTGGCCGGCTGGATGCTCGGCGGGCATGGCGCATCGTTGGCGGCGATTGCGCTGCTGGCTGTGGCGGTGATGTTCGGTCTACATCTGGTGCGCTGGGATGAGATTGAGCGGCAGGTGAACTGGAGCGTGGTGCTGATGTATGGTGGCGCGATTGCGGTCGGCTCGGCACTGACAGCCAGTGGCGCAGGAGCGTGGATCGCCGCCAATCTGTTGCCCGATGGTGTGGCCGGCCTGTCACTGCTGATGCTGGTGGTGGCGGCGACGCTGCTGTTGACCGAAGGGGTGAGCAATGCGGCGGCGGTGGCGGTGCTGTTGCCGGTGGCGGTGCCGGTCGGACTGGGGGCGGGGATTGATCCGCTGACGGTGGCGCTGGCGGTCGGTATCATTGCCGGCTTCGCCTTCATGTTGCCGATGGGTACGCCGCCCAACGCGATGATCTACGGTACCGGCTTTGTGCAGCGGTTGGCGATGTTGCGCTTTGGTGGTGTGCTGTCGTTGAGCGCGCTGCTATTGTTCGCTGCGTTGGTGCAGCTCTGGTGGCCGATGATCGGTTTCGGTCTAGAATGAAGGGAACCATTCAGCTATCGAACAAACCACGGGCGGTCTGGAAAGTTCCGGCATGTGAAGTAAAGATGGGAGAAATAGATGTCCAATCAACAATCTAAACAGGTATCTCAGCATAAGCTGACGCAGTTGAAGGCGCTGGAGGCGGAGTCGATCCATATCATCCGCGAGGTGGTGGCGGAGTTCCGCAATCCGGTGATGCTCTACTCGGTCGGCAAGGACTCCAGCGTGCTGCTGCATCTGGCGCGCAAGGCGTTCTATCCGGCGCCGCTGCCGTTTCCGTTGCTGCATGTCGATACCGGCTTCAAGTTCAAGGAGATGTACGAGTTCCGCGACAGCTTCTGCAAGGAGATCGGCGCCGATCTGATTGTCCGCCGCAACGAGGCGGCCATCGCCAAGGGGATGAATCCGAAGGATCACGGCGTGGCGCGCTGCTGCGGTGCGTTGAAGACCCAAGGACTGCTCGATGCACTGGAGGAGGGCGAATATGATGCCGCCTTCGGTGGTGCGCGCCGCGATGAGGAGCGCAGCCGCGCCAAGGAGCGGGTTTTCTCCATGCGCGACGAGTTTGGTCAGTGGGACCCGAAGAATCAGCGGCCGGAGCTATGGAATATCTATAATGGCCGCATCCACGAGGGGGAGAGCGTGCGCGTCTTCCCGATCTCCAACTGGACGGAGATGGATATCTGGCTCTACATCCGCGAAGAGAATATTCCCATCGTGCCGCTCTACTTTGCCAAGGAGCGGCTGATGGTGGAGCGCAAACATCTGCTTATCCCCTACTACGAAGAGATGAAGGATCAGCTGCTCGAGGGTGAGGAGCCGAAGATGGTGATGAGCCGCTTCCGCACGCTCGGCTGCAGCCCGTGTACGGGTGCAGTGCGCTCTGATGCCACCAATATGGATGAGATTGTGATCGAGGCGGCTGCAGCGCGCCGCTCGGAGCGCGAGACACGCATCATCGATCACGGCTCGAACAGCATGGAAGATAAGAAGAAAGAAGGGTATTTTTAGGGTGAGGGGTTAGGTGAGAGGCGTTAGGGGGCGTTTTGCTCCTGATGCCTGACGCCGAACCTCCAACGCTTCACAAACAGGGTGAAAACAATGACAACACTGAACACAGATATTACTAAAGAGATCGAACTGCTGCGACTGGTGACGGTGGGCAGTGTCGATGATGGCAAATCGACGTTGATTGGGCGTCTGTTGGTCGATACCAAGGGTGCCTTTGAGGATCAGCTCTTGGCGGTGCGCAAAAAACGCGGCGCCGAGCATGTCGCGTCGGCGGCGGAGATCGATCTGGCGATGTTGACCGACGGCTTGGCGGCCGAGCGCGAACAGGGCATCACCATCGATGTTGCCTACCGCTATTTCGCCACGCCGAAGCGCAAATTCATCATGGCCGACTGCCCCGGCCATGAGCAGTACACGCGCAACATGGTGACCGGTGCCTCTACCGCCAATGCGGCGATTATCCTTATCGATGCACGCAATGGTGTCATGCCGCAGACCAAGCGTCACACCCATATTCTGGCGCTGCTCGGCATTCCGCACCTGATTGTGGCGGTCAACAAGATGGATCTGGTCGATCACGATCAGGCCACCTTCGAGGCGATTCGCGACGAGATGAACGACTACTGCGCCAAGCAGGGAGTGCGCGATCTGATCTGTATTCCGATGTCGGCACTGGCCGGCGATATGGTGGCGGTGCGCGGCGATCATATGGACTGGTATGAGGGGGACACTTTGCTGGAGACGCTGGAGAACTTGTCGGTACTCGATGATGTCGACAATCAGCCGTTCCGTCTGCCGGTGCAGCTGGTCAATCGTCCGCAGACCGCCGAGTTGCCCGACTATCGCGGCTTCATGGGCACGATTGCCTCCGGCACGGTGAAGGTGGGCGATAAGGTCAAGGCGATTCCGAGCGGTAATGAGACGACGGTGAAGGAGATCGTTACTTTCGACGGTAACCTGCAGGAGGCGTTCGCGCCGCAGAGTGTGACGTTGACGCTCAATGATGAGATCGATCTGTCGCGCGGTGATATGCTGGTGCATCCCGGTGCCGAGCCGGCCAGCGCCAAGATTGTGAAGGCCAATGTCTGCTGGATCGGTGATGAGCCGTTGGCGGCGCGCAATAAATATCTGCTCAAACACACCACCAACACGGTTAAGGCGATGGTCGATAGTATCGATTTCCGCCGCGATATTCACACCTTGAGCAAGGATGAGGCGGACGAGCTGGCGATGAACGAGATTGGCCAGATCACCTTCAAACTGATGAAGCCGCTCTACTGCGACCCTTACGCACAGAACCGCATCACCGGTAGTTTTATCGTCATCGACACCTTCACCAACAACACTGTCGGTGCCGGCATGGTGGTCGAGGCGTAGGCGATGTTTGTCACCATGAATCGTTTCACCATCGCGCCGGAGCACTGGGCTGATTTCGAGGCGCGTTTCAAGCAGCGCGCCGGTTTGGTCGATCAGGCGCCGGGCTTTATCCGCAACGCGGTGCTGCGCCCGGCCGAAGGGAGCGCGGAGCAGCATGTGGTGATGACTTTATGGGAGTCACGCGAGGCGTTTGAGGCGTGGACGCGCTCGGAATCCTTCCGCGCCGCCCACGCCAACGCCGGCCAAACCCCCAAAACATGGTTCGCCGGCCCATCCAAGCTGGAGATGTTCGAGGCGGTCACCGACTCCGCTGTTTGAATTGGAGTAAGTTGCTTAGCTGCGCACACAGCGTGGCAACAGCCAGCGCCCGATGGCGTAATCGAGTGAGAGCTTACCGGGGCCTGCGAGCACAATCGCCAGCAGCATCAATCCCCACACCTTGTGATCGATAAATTCGTGGCCGATGAAGCCTGCCCAGAGACCGTGTGGCCAGAGGCCGGGGTAGGAGATGACGGCTGTAATGTTATAGACAAACAGAAACAGGGCGGCGAGACGACCGAAGAGGCCGAGCGCCAGAAACCACGGCACAATCAGCTCGACATAGGTGCCGATGGTGGCCGCGAGGTCGGGTGAGAGCAGCGGCACATGATATTCGTAGTTGAAGAGGTAGGCGGTGCCCATCGGGTCGTCGAGTTTGACCACGCCGGCGCGCCAGAAGGCGAGCGCCACCCAGAGGCGGAAGAGTAGCGGACTCAACGGTTGCAGCGGTTCCAGCAGCGCTACGGCGCGGTTGTAGAGGGTGGTGATGGTGTGCAATAGTTGTTTCATGGATGCTCCTGTGGGGTAGTTACTGCGCGGTTTTATGCGCTGTGATGTCGATGACCAGTCGGTTGGCGACCAGCCATGGCAGCAGTTCGGTGAGGTCGAAATCGGCATCTGCCGCTGTGGTGAGGGCGGTTTGTATCGATTGACCATCGAGCAGTGCGCGCAGCAATAGCGTGGTGGCTGCGGAAACCGGTTGCATGGCGATCTGTGCGGCATCGCGCCAGATCAGCAGTGGTTGGCCGCCCCGATCAAGCGCTGGCGGCGGTGTCTCGTCCGGCTCCATGCAGTAGCGCCAGATATCGAACAGCGGATAGTCGGAAGCGATGATCTGCAGCGATGGATGCAGGCGTAGCGCGATCGCGGCCTCGGATTGCTGCAAAGTGTGTAGCCGTTGTGTCACCGCATCGGCCGATAGCGGCTCGGCATCCGCGGCGAGCAGGCTGCATTGGCGCGCCCACTCCAGCCGAGCAATATCGGGCAGATAAGCGAGGGAGGATGCCTCTGGCATGGCCGCCAGAAAGGCGGCGAAATGGGCACCGTAATCCTGCAGATTGCCGCTTGTTGCAGGGTAGTCGCGCAGATAACGCAATGCGGCCAAGTCGAAAAAATCATCGCCCACTAGCAGCCGCACCGCCGGATAGCTGGTCTGCAGCGCCTCGCTAAAGGTATTCTCAATGATGTGGCGATAGATCTGCATGCGTTGCGCGGCTGCTAAACCATTGCCGGCCACCGCTGCCTCGATGCTCGCATCCCCATGTAGCACGCTGGCGGCGAAATCGCGCTGCAGTTCAGCCAGCGACGGCGCGTTGCGCATCGAGCACCTCCTCAGCGGTTGCCGCCTCACCTTGCAGTACGGCAAAGGGTGGAATGCGGGCATCCCACTCAATCAGTGTCGGTTTCACACCGATATGCGCCACGGTCTGGCGGTAGAGAGCCCAGACTTCGGGATAGACCGGATGGTCGTGCGAATCGATCAACAGCGGCGCAGCCAAACCCGTCTTGCGGGTGAAGCCGGCCAGATGCATCTCGCCGACAGTGGCCGGGTCGATCGCGGTGATAAACTGCATGGGGTCGAATTGGTGGTTGACGCTGTTGACGTAGATATTGTTGACATCGAGCAGCACGCCGCAGCCGGTGCGCTGCGCCAGTTCGCGGATAAACTCCCACTCCGGCATGGTGGAGTGGCGGTACTCCAGATAGGTGGAGGCGTTTTCGATCAGAATCTGCCGCTGAAGCAGCGATTGGGTCGCATCAACATGCTCGATCATCACCGCCAGCGCCTCCTCGGTGTAGGGCAGCGGCAGCAGGCCGTTGAGATGGATCGATCCCGCAGCTCCCCAGCTCAAGTGCTCGGAGACCAGCCCCGGCTGCACGCGATCGACCAGTGTTTTTAGTTGGGTGAGATGCTTGCGGTAGTCGCTCTCCGCGCTGCCGAGCGACAGGCCGACGCCGTGCAGGCTGATCGGATAGTGCGCGCGCACCGCCTCCAGCTGCCGCAGGGCATCGCCACCGGCGGCGAAAAAATTCTCGCTATGCAGCTCGAACCATTCGACAGGCGGCAGCTCAGCGATTACCTGCTCGATATGCGGCGCTCGCAAACCGATCCCGGCATGTGCCGGGATCGTTCGGGTGTCGTTGGCGGTCAACATCTGTTGCGCGCACACCTGAGGGGTGATCGCATCACCCCTCTTTGGTGCTGCCGCCATCAATTTTCGCGCACAGACCGGCCGGTACAGCGACAAACGCCTTCGGGTCACGTGCTGTGGCATCCTGTCCAGCGCAAGAGTGGCCGGGGGATTTGCAGTCGTTTTTGTAAGCGGCGTTGACGCCGTAGCACTTCTCCATCGCCGGCGCAGCAGTCGCCTCGGTGATATAAGCCATCGACATAGCGCTGATCAGCGCCGTGCCGAGCATCAGTTTTGTTTTGGTTTCCATCGTGTGTTACCTCCAAATCATTTCCATGGCCTTGCCATGATGTGCGTTCTGTCGCCGCCGATTGGAGAACCTTACGCGGTAACTATTCATCTCATCCCACGCTTTGCTCGCTAGCTGCGTTGAACATGCTCATGTGCAGCACAGCACACTGCGCGTGTTCGCCTTGCTATCGAACGAAGCGTGGGCGATCTGAACAGTTCCAGTGTGTAGTTGAAGAGCGACTCAGGTCGCGTTGCAAACACCCAACGATTGAGTAACAAAATGGTAGCCCACCATTTTGTTACTCAAGAGTTACCATTTGATGGTTTTGCCGGAATCGTGGCATGCCATGACAAACCCAGCCGGCCTACGTAATATGCGCCGATGACGATTCCTGTGGCGATACTTGGTGCGACCGGCTATACCGGCGCTGAACTGATCCGTTTGATTGAACACCACCCCCATTTTGAGGTCGCCCATCTCGGTGCCCATTCGCAGGCCGGCAAGCTGGCGTCGGCGGTGTTGCCCGGCTGTGCTGGACGGGTCGGTGAGATGACCTTGGCGGCGGCTGATGCGGTGCTGGATGCGGCGATCGAGCTGGTCTTCACCGCCCTGCCGCATGGTGCTGCGGCCAATAGTGTGGCGCAGGCGTTGGACGCCGGTAAAAAGGTGGTCGATCTCTCCGCCGATTTCCGCCATCAGGATGCCGACACCTACAAGGCCGCCTATGGCCTCGATCATCCTCACAAAGAGCTGTTTGCATCCGCCGTCTATGGCCTCTGCGAACATGCCCGAGCGGCGGTGGCCGACACGCGCTTGGTGGCTAATCCCGGCTGTTACCCCACCTCGACACTGCTGCCGCTGATTCCGCTGCTCAAAGCGGGGGTGCTGGCCGATGTGCCGATTATTGTCGATGCCAAATCGGGCAGCTCCGGTGCCGGCCGTTCCGCCAAAACCGACCTGCTCTATTGCGAGCTCAACGAGTCGGTGAAAGCCTACGGTCTGCCGCGCCACCGCCACGCATGGGAGATGGAGGAGTGGGCAGCAGGCTTCTCCGGCCAAGCGATCCAAGTGCGCTTTGTGCCCCATATTCTGCCCATGAATCGCGGCATGCTGACCACTCTGCATCTGAGCGGGCGTGACACCGCCAGCTGGCATGCGCTGCTCAGCGATGCCTACCGCGATGAATCGTTTGTGCGCGTGCTGCCGGCCGGTCAGCTGCCTTCAACTGCCGGAGTCAGCGGCAGCAACCGCTGCGACATCGGCGTGGCCACACTCAGTGACAGCGAAGCGGTGATGGTCAGCTGTATCGACAATTTGCTCAAGGGCGCCTCCGGTCAGGCCATCCAGAATGCCAATCTGATGTTCGGCCTCGACGAAACCAGCGGCCTCTCCGCCCACGCCCTCTGGCCCTGAACCCGCTGATCGCAAAACTCCCGCCGCAGCTGCGCACAGGCGTGACGCAGGCTGTGGCGTGGCTGCTCGCCTGCTGCGGCCGTTTCCAGCAGCTGATCTGGCTGGGCGTCGCACTGCTGGCGATCATCATGCTGGTCACCATCGCAGTTGCCATGCAGCGCCCCGCCTCCACGCCCAATTTGCGCGCAGAGATCCAGCAACTGCGGCAGCAACAGCGTACCGGCGAAGAAAAACTGGCTGAAGCCGAGGCGTTGCTGGCCATGCGAGACAGCCAAATCGCCGCGATGCAGCAGCAGTTCGCCGACCAACAGCAGCAGATCGAACAGCTGCAGGCCAGACTCGCCCTGTTCAACGATGTGCTGGCCGGTCGCAAGGTCGCCGGCATCCATTTTCTGCATGCCAAGGCGAGCTGGCAGGGGCAGTCGATCCGCTACCGGCTGGCGATCGTCAAGGGCAAGAGCTACCCGCGCTGGGTGATCGGCCGGCTGCAGTTTACCTTGAGCGACAAGGCGGATCACCAGATCATCCTGCAACCGCCCAAAGCGAAAAACAGCGGCTACAAGATCGAGATGCAGGAGCAGGCATTCATTGAAGGGCAACTGACGTGGCAACAGGATTGGCCGCCGACCCAGATGACCATCACTCTGATCGACCACGCCAAGCACGCGCGCGGGCACATCACCATCCCCGTCATCGCAGTCTCACCGACCACCAACACAAGGAGTCAGCCATGATCTACCCCTACCGCCACTGGCAGCCAGAGATTGATCCGAGCGCCTTCATTGCCCCCAGCGCCGATGTGATCGGCCGCGTCACCATTGGCGCGGATGCGAATATCTGGCACCAGAGTGTACTGCGCGGCGATGTGCATGACATCGTCATCGGCGCGCGCTCGAACATTCAAGATCACAGCACCCTGCACACCAGCGACGGCGTCACCCCCTGCATCGTCGGCGATGATGTCACCGTCGGCCATCGGGTGATCCTGCATGGCTGCGAGATTCAGGATGGCTGTCTGGTCGGCATGGGCTCGATCATCATGGATCAGGCGGTACTCGAAGCCGGCTGCCTGCTCGCCGCCGGCTCACTGGTCACCGAGCGCAAGGTGCTCAAGGGCGGCTTCCTCTACGCCGGCTCGCCCGCACGCGAAATCCGGCCACTGCGCGACGAGGAGAAAGCCTTCCTGCAACGCTCTGCCGCCCACTACGTCGAAGTCGCCCGCCACCATCAACAAGCGCTGCAAGCAAGCGGACAAGTATCATGAAGAGCAACCGCTACGCCGCCATCGACTGCGGCACCAATACCTTCCGCCTGCTCATCGCCACGCCCGCCGACGCAGGACACCCGACGCCGTGGCAGATTCTCTACTACGGCCACCATATTCCGCGCCTCGGCGAGGGTTTGCAGGCTAGCGGCCAGCTCTGTGAGGCGGGGATGCAGCGCGCTGTGACCGCCTTTGCCGATTTTGCGGCGGCGATGGATCGCTATGACGTACCGGCCGATCATCGCTTGGCCTGCGCGACGGCTGCGGTGCGTGAGGCCGCCAATGGCGAGGCGTTTTGTCAGCGGGTGCTGCGTGAGACGGGGATTGCACTACAGGTGATTGCCGGCGAAACCGAGGCGGCGTGGTCGCTGCGCGGCGCCTGCGCGGTGCTCAAGCGGCAGGTGCAAGCGGATATGCTGCTCTTCGATATTGGCGGCGGCAGCACAGAGTTCATTCGCGCCCGCGATGCGCGTCAACGGGATGCGATCAGCCGCAAAATGGGCGTGATCAAACTGACCGAGGCGCATCTGCAGAGTGACCCTCCGGCAACTAGCGACTACGAGGCGATACAGGCCGCTGTTTCACAACATCTGGCGGCAGTAGAGGCATTCTGGCCGGATCACACCCCACCCAGACACCTCGTCGGCACCGCCGGCACCATCACCACGCTGGCCGCCACTGCGCTCGATATGGCCGAATATGATACCGACCGCATCAACAACTACCGCATGAGCCGCGAAAACTTCCTACAACTGCGCGAGCGCCTGCTCGCCCTCACCAACGCCGAGCGCGCCGCCATGGCCTCCATCGAATCCGGCCGCGAAGATCTGATCATCGCCGGCACCGCCATTGTCGATACCGTCATGCGCCGCTGGCACTACGATCACATCACCGTCCTCGATGCCGGCCTTCTGGAAGGGATCTGGCTGGCGGTGCAGGCAGGATGATAAGTGGGCACGACAGGGCGGGGCATCGAACGTAGCGCGCTCCGTTCATTCAGCGTCTGCGATTAGCGTTTTATCTGCATCAGCGAAAAGAGCATCTGCTCGCTACGATCCCCCTGAGTTCGACAGACGCCCAGGGCGCTCGAGCATGATGGTGATCAGTTGCACCGGCTGCTGTTTTTGCAGGTAGGGCGCCAGCGGAATGATCTGTTGGCGGGTGTGGTGGTCGAAATAGAGGCGGATCGCATCATCGGCTTGCAGATCGCTCACGATGTAGGTGGTGCCACCGTTGCTGTAGAGGCCGGAACGCAGTGAGCAACATTGATCCAGCGCGCTTTTTTTATGGGGATGCTGGAGATGAAAACGCTCAATGTCGCCATCGGCAAAGGTGATGCCGTGCGCGGAGTCGGCATATTTGAAGCGTATCCATAGTTCACGACTGGCCGGCGCCAGCGTCAATGGTGGCAGTGTGCCATCTTTGAGGAAACGCATAGCCCATGGCTCATTGATTCGTTGCCCCAGATGGTGGTCGCCATCAATGGCCGCATTGAGGGCACCGGGCAGCCAGGCGTGTGCAGGGGTAACCACGGCATCGCCGCCGAACTGTTTGCTCTCCGCCTTGGCATAGACATTCAATGCCAGCTTACCCTCCAGCTCACTGCCATCGGCGCTGTTTAGATCCCACAAAAAATCGCTGCCAGGCAACATCTCTTGGGCCTGAATGTTGCCGGAACTGGAGAGTGAGATGGTGCCGAGATCCACCAAGAAATCGGCGACGCTGCTGCCGAAATGGGGGCCGGAGAGCAGCAAGATCCGCCGCACCGGATTGTTCCGGTGGTGCAGCAGATATTGGCGCATCAACAGCGTGCCCATACTGTGGGCAACTACATCGACCTGTTGATAGGTGTCGAGATAAATATCCAGATGCTCTTCCAACACCTCGATAGGGGGGTACTGATTGGCGACGATGCCGGTGCGATAGTTGAAGAGGTAGATGTCGCGCTGCAGCGCCGCCTCCATCTTCATCAGGGTGCGGGGATCAGGCCATGTGGACTCGCCACCATTCCAGCCGTGGATCAGCACAATCGGTACGGCATCGGGATAATCTGCCTGTACCTGCTGTTCGTAGGCCTCCCATGTGTCCCAAAGGTCGCTGACTTGTTGTTGCGAGCTTTTGCCAGCACAACCGCTGAGCAACAACACAAGCGCTATGCCCCAACAGTGGATGAAACCGCCTCTCATGGTCGAAGATTGTTCACTGATCACTGTGCGAGTCAATCTTTCCGACAATAAATCACGATTCCCGGTGTCTGCTGCCCCACATTCAGCCACATGCTGGAGCTGTTCGTTTCACTTGCTGCTCTCGGGATATGGCGGCTACTTGACGCGGCCGTAATTGTCCTCGAAGCGTTCGATATCATCTTCGCCTAGATAGTCGCCGACCTGTACCTCGATCAGTTGCAGCGTGACTTTGCCACGGTTCTCCAATCGGTGGGTTTCACCGATGGGGATGTAGGCGCTGCCGTTTTTTGGCACGGTTTTGATCATTTCACCACAGGTGACTGTCGCAGTGCCGGCGACGACCACCCAGTGTTCGGAGCGGTGTTGGTGTGCCTGCAGGCTGAGTCGGGCGCCCGGCTCTACTTCGATGCGTTTGAGCTTGTAGCCCTGATTGTGATCTTCCAGCACCGTGTAGCTGCCCCATGGGCGGCGCACGGTGACATGTTCGAGGTGATAGCTGCTGTCGCCATCGGATTTGAGCGCTTGGACAATTTCACGTACCCGCTGACTCTCGCCTGTTTTGCAGAGCAGGATCGCATCGGGCGTCTCGACGGCAATGATACCGTCCAGTCCAACAGCGGCGATCAGGCTCTTTTCGCTGCGTAGCAGAGAATTTTTGCAGTCGATCGCCAGGACATTGCCGATGATCTCATTCTCATTTTCGTCCCGCACGCCGATTTCGCGTACCGCATCCCAACTGCCGACATCCGACCAGCCAATATCGGCCGCCACCAGCGAGACAATCTCCGAGCGCTCCATGACACCGTAATCGATCGAAATATCCGGCATCAGATGGAACTGTTCACGCAACACCTCCTGCCAGAGTTCGCCGTTATTCCAGCGTTGACGCATCGCTTCCAGTTGCTGCCACAGTTCCGGCAGATAGCGTTTGATCTCAGCGAGAATCACGGATGCTTTCCAGACAAACATCCCGGAGTTCCAGAAATAACCACCCTCATCCAGCATCCGTTTGGCTGTTGGCAGATCCGGCTTCTCCACAAAGCGGATCACCGGATGTACATCACCATCACCCACTTCGGCTTGAATGTAGCCAAAGCCGGTTTCCGGATGCTCCGGCACGATACCGAAGGTCACCAGCCGCCCCTGCTCCGCCTCCTGCGCGGCAATTCGCAGGCAGTGCTGAAATGCCTGCTTCTGCGTCACCACATGGTCGGCCGGTAGTACCACCATGGTCGGATCATGCACATCGCTTATGTCTTGCAGCAGCGCTGCGGCAATGGCCACCGCCGGCGCTGTATTGCGGCCGCACGGCTCGAGGATGGTATTCAAACCATCGAGTTCAGAGAACGCTTCGCCTGTGGCGTGTGCCTCGCCGGTCACCACCCAGACATGTTCTGGTGCCACCGTCGGGCTCAGGCGGTCGATCGTCGCACCGAGCATACTCTGTTCACCGTTGAGGCAGAGAAACTGTTTGGGCAACTGTTGACGGGAGAGTGGCCATAATCGTGAACCGGAGCCTCCGGCCAACACGACGGCATAGATAGATTCAGACATAAACTGCTCCTTGGGCATGGGTAAATTGCATCAGCTGTTCAACTGCTCTGTCTTGGTTTGAAACTCCCGGCTGAGGCGGAATGTGATCAGCAGCCAGATCAAACAGAGACTGACATTCACACCGACGAGAAAGGTGGTGCTCTTGGCCAGCACCGACATCACCAGGAAAATCAGCCCGCCCTGAATCAGATCACCAAAGCGGGTGAAGAAGGTGTTCACCGCCAGCATCCCCTCATAGCGTGTGAAGCGATCCAGCGGTAGGAAGAGGATCTGTTTGGTGGTGTTGGCTACCGAATAGTCGATACTGTTATCGGCTACCTTGACAATGGCAAACCATGCCAGCACCGGCCAGGCCAGCACGGAGAAATACATCACCAGATTGATCGCCGCCAGGCTGATCAATGTGCCGCCCACGCCGATCCAGCGATAGAGCGGGCGCACCAGAAAGGCTTGGAGCAGCAGGGTGGCGATATTCACGAAGAGATAGAAGGTGGAATAAAACTCGCCGATCTGCTCGCCGCTTTTCTCCGCGACAACAAAATCGGCCAGCACAAACTCACCGGTGGAGTTGATCAGATTCAGCATCACGACCGAAGCGGCGATCCAGCGTAGATAGGGGAGCGCGACGACTTTTTTCAAACCACCCAGCAGATGTTCGATGGTATCATCCGCCTGTTCATCGTGATGATCATCGCGTAGTTGATCTTTGCTGCGCGGCATCACTACCGCGACCAGCAGCATTCCCATCGCCACAATCATCAGGCCGTAGGCGCCCAGTTCATGATAGAGGCCTTTGGCGACCATCGAGCCGATCATCGCGCCCGAAGAGCCTCCGATGGCGATGTAGGAGGTAAGCCGCGTCCCCTTCTCCACGCCGTGGTAGTCGCTGACCAGCGTCCAGAATTGCGACACCTGCAGCACAGAGAAGATGCCGAGCCAGACAAAAAACATCACTCCGATATTCAGCCCCATCTGCCCCAATACGTAGAAGAGCACGATATTGCTGATCAAAAACAGCGTAACCACCTGAAACAGCCGATCGCCGTGCACATGCCGAATCACCCGGCTGTAGAAGGGTACGATCATCAGTAGAATCGCCGCCTGCCCGGTCAGGGCATAACTGCGCACCAGCGCGCTGCCGCTGGCGAGTACCAGTTCCTCGCGCACCGGCTTCATCAGGTAGTAGGCGAAGAGAATCAGGAACAGACGGATTGCAAATAGCAGCGTCGCCTGCCCTTCGGCGCTGCGCAGATCGAGCCAGCACTGCGCCAGTTGCTGCTTGATTTTTGGCAACATGCCCTGCTCCATCGTATCCCCTAGCGCCGCAGCGGTGCGCGCCAGCCCTGTGTCTCAGCTGTCGAACAGGCGACGAAGCGGTAGATGTGGCCGGCAGTTAGATTGAGATTGCGTGCGGTGAGGGTGTTGGCGCGTGTATTGACCTCGGTGACCAGCGGTGTCCAGGCGTTGTCCGAATAGGCCCAGAGGTTGATCTGATGTTCATCCTTGATCAGACCGAGCTCGTTGGCCATGCCGTTTTCATCGAAATAGTCGAAGGTGACATCGGTGACGATATTGGCCGAGGGGATGCGTGAAAAGAGAATCCACGAACGCTGGATACACTGGCGCGGATCGACATCCTCCATCAGGAACATCGGTGCCATGAACGGCTCCGCCTCGGCCTGGAAATCGGCCAAGGTGTATTCCGATTTGAAATTGAGCAGGGCAATCAGATAACCCCAACCCGGATCGCGAATCACCATCGAGCGGGTCGGGCTGGCGGCTGCCACGTGGCCGCTAAATGCTTCGCTCAACAGTTTGGCTTCTGCCTCGGGTGCGGTCAGCGGTTGCTGTTTCCCTTTGAGTGCGTCCTGCATGCGTTGCACCCGCGGATCGATCACCGGTTCTATTGTGATTTTGGAGCCGTGACCGGTGAATTGATCCTTGCCCTGCACGTAATCCAGATACTCCTGCATCTGCGGCATGTCGCGATACGACCACGGCAGGCGTCCGAAGAACTTGGTATCGAGGAAATAGGGGCGGGCAATGCCGTAGTAGGCCAGTGCTTGATACTGCGCGATAAACGACTGCTCGGAGCGGCTGCCATATTTCTGACTCTGTTGGAATGGCGTGAGCCGGTGCGCCAGATGGCGAACGCGAGCCTGCATGACGGCCGGTGAGAACCAGCCGAAGGTGCGCGCTCTGGGCTGCCGCCATGCGTCATCATGTCGCTGTTTGCCGATGAGGTGGGCAATCTTGGCGTCGAATTTCGCCTTCAGCCGCTTGTTGAGAAATACCTTGGCCTTGAGCGGGTTGAAGACACCCAGATCGGGGGTGTAGTAGTACTGGAAGCGGTCGTTGAAGATGGTGGCCGGATATTTGACAAAGGGATCGTAGGTCTGGCCGAAGGTGAGATCGTAATCCCAAGGGATGATGCGCCACTTGCCGGTGGTGCCGGATTTCACCAAAAAGTAGTTTTTATTGTAGGTGTCGCCCTGACTGACCAGCGTATTGGCGACCAGCCAGTTGATCAGAGAATCATCATCGAAATATTTGGCGAGGAACTGGTCGAACTGTTCAACCGGCGTATCGGAGACCGCCTTAATCAGCGTTTTCAGGCTCGATTTGTCTTCCTGATCCTGGGTGAATTTAAACCAGCACTCATCCACATCCGAGGCGTGTTTGAAGTCACCGCAGTACATCGCGTCATTGGGCTGATAAAACTCCGCCTGCTTGCCGTAGCCGCGCCGTTCAAGGAAGTGTTTGCCGAGCCACTCGATATAGAAATAGACACCGATAAATTCACCGTTGATGCTCAGCCGGACATAGTGGGTATCCGGCACGGTCATGCCCATATCCCGCATCAGCTCCCAGGTGATCCATTCGCGCATCATGGCGCCATCCGACCCCATCGAGCGCAGGGAGATCTTGTGATAGCCGTGCCATTTGCCGTTGAGCACCTTCAGAATCAGCGCCTTCTTGTGCAGTGAGCGTGTTGAGCTGCCGTAGGATTTGATGCGGCCGGTAAGCTGTGGTTCGCCATCGATGGAGAACTGCGCCGGGAACGAGGATTTATCGTTGGGGTCTTTCAAGAACAGAATGCGTGCATCGCGTTGATCCATCTGCACATCGATATCCTGCATCTGAACCTCGCGTGTCGCGCGATGCATCGCTTCCGGCGAGTAGTGGAAATAGTGGTCATCAACCAGCCAGGCATAATCACCATCGGCGTAATCGGCTTCCCGCCAGGTGGTGGCTGGCGGTGCATCGGCCACCGGCGAGGGCTCAACCGGCGGTACATAGACCGGATCCGCTTCCGGTACAACCACATCCGGCGGCATGGCATTGTTGCCTTGATCGCCAGCCATGGTGTCGGCAACGGGCGTATCACTGGCGGCTGTTTTGAACCGGCCAGCCTCGTTGGCAAACAGCAAGCCGTGCAGGCCGGCGCGCTGAATGAGCGGTGCCAGTTCACGTTGGCGTTGATGGATGTCCGCAGACGTCGGCAATGCACTCAAGACAAAATAGAGCGTGCGCCCGCGATGCTGATGGCGAACAATAAAGGCCTGTCCCGCTTCACCGACACGGCGCGCCTGACGCAGCGCGCTATCGAGCGGCACATAGCTGCCCAGCACAGCGAAGAGTCGCCGATCCGGCTGCTGATTGACGCCATCCTGCCAGCTCTGCAGCGCCGCCGCAGTCTCTCCTGCGCGCAGCTGTTTCCAGCCGCTCTTCACCCACGCCTCACCCGATGCCGCCATGGTGACTGTTGGCATCATAAGCAGGGCGATACAGCATATTGTGCGCAGGAGGGCTGTTGCGATGTGTGCCTGTATGGTGGTTAATCCCATTTGTAGGTGACTCCGAGACTGGTGTACCAGCTGGCGCTGGTGTTGCGCCCCCAGATGGTGTCGCCGATGGTTGCGTGACCGCTGATGCTTGGGCTGAAGGTGTGTTGCAAGCTGGCGTAGGGGACAAAGGCATCACTGTTGCCGGGGAAACGGTGGCCGCCCAGCGGGGTCGGTTCGGGGCGATAATCATGCATCGACAAGCGCAGCGCCGCACCGGCCACAAAGCGGTTCAGCCCCCCCTCGTCGAGGCGGGCGGACCATTTTGCATAGCTGCGCCACTGGGTAGCAGGAAAACCGAACCAGTACTGAATGCCGGTGCCGAACTCCCAATAGGTCGGCTTCTGCTCCTCCCAGCCGGTATTCTGCGTGGACCACGCAATGCCGCCCCACAGACCGAGCACACCGAAGCCGAGGCGGTTGGGTAAATGACTGTCATAGCCGGTCGGGATGGTGAGCGAGACCTCCCAAGTGCGGCCGTTGCGGGTCTCATCCAAGCGGCCGCGCACGCCGAATACCGCGTTGCCGAGACCGGAGATCGTCTGTGTGGTGGTGCAGCTGCGGTGAATCAGTGTCGTATTGGCGAAGAAGTTGTAGTAGTAGGAGTAGCCGTAGGTGTAGCCATGGCTCCAATAGATGTCGCGTGAGCGGCCGCAGAGTTGCGCCACCCGATGGCGGCTGCGGTTGAAGAAGTCTTTGGCGCTGGCGAAGGTGATGCCGGTGGAGTACTCACTCTCACCTTCAGCAATCATAAAAGCACCGGCATCTGCACGCGGCGCGCCGTTGATCAACATCATCAATAACAGAATCGCAAACAGCAGGCTGCCCCGCCATGGATGACTTTTCTTTACCATACTACTCCTATCTCTGCCACTGCTGCCGCACCACCCGTTCGGCCGGCTTGTGCTGTAGCGTGTAATCCACATCTG
The DNA here is from genome assembly GCA_027018975.1 of Mariprofundaceae bacterium. Taxonomy (GTDB): domain Bacteria; phylum Pseudomonadota; class Zetaproteobacteria; order Mariprofundales; family Mariprofundaceae; genus Mariprofundus. Next base: position 19,715 of record JALUXN010000281.1, read on the forward strand.
ACGTGCCGCCGGCATGGGGATCGCTCATCCAGTTCCAGATGAACACACCGCGAATGCGGGGTGTATCCTGCAGCGCTTGCAGCCAAGCGGCGATGGCATCTTGTTGCAGCTGCAGATCCGGCGCGCGTTGCGACAGATCGTGCCAGTCCCACGGCCGGCTGCTGGCACCTTGCGCTGAGGGGATGCCGATCTCCAACAGCCAGAGCGGTTGATGCATTCCCTGCACAGCTTGGTTCAAACGTTGCAGGTTCCGGCGCACAGATGCAAGCATCTCCTCAGGGTTGCCGCTGGCTCCCATGTTCGGATAAAAGGAGAGCGCAATCAGATCCAGCTGATCCCAGTAAGGGAATGCCTCTACACCTTCGACATTGTGTGCCGTGTAGGTCAGCAAACCACGATATGTGGCGCGCAGTTGTTGAATCAGCTGCGGCCAGTGGCGGCTTTGTGCCATGCCCTGCAGTTCGGTGCCGATGACCAATGCTTCCACGCCCATCTGCCGGGCAAGTTGCGCGTAGTGCAGCATGGCGCGACTGTAGTGCGCGAACCATGTGGATTCCTGAGCGTGATCGTGAAAGGCGAGTTCGCCCGCCCAGTGGTCGCGAATCAATACCTGAGGTTTGAGTACAACGCTCAATCCCGCCGCGTGAGCATCACGGATCGCCGCGCTCAATTGCGCCTCGGTGACATGGTTGCCTATGTGAATATGGGTGTCATGCAGATGATCCTGAACGAGGAAAGGAATCAGCGCCACACTGTTTGCTCCTGTCGCGGCCAGCTGTTGTAGCGAACGTTTCGCTTCGACACTGCCCCAGGGCGCCTGCGCACTCTGCAGCGCATTAAAACCATGCCACACGGCATCAATGCCGAGCGAAGCGCGATGCGCAGCCTGCTGATGCATGTCGATCCCCCTCTGTTCCCCGCAGCTGCTAAGGAGCAGGAGTGCTGAGCAGCAGATGATCAGGCGCTTCACAGGCGTCTGTACACGCGCCAGGTGACGCCGCTATAGACCAGACGAAAGCCCGGCATGCCGTGCGCATAGAGGTTGGGATAGTGAATGGAGATATGATCGAGTTTGCCGGCCGGCGAGGTCGGATCGGCAACTACAATCTGGTCGATATCGGGAATGGCACGACCCAGCGCCAGTTTGAAGCGGTCGGTATAGGAGAGGTAGAGCCCTTTGGCATCACCGCGCGCCACAAGCACCTTATAGGCGCTGTTTTCATCAATCATGGTCGGCAGGCGGTGTGTGGCGAGCCAGCGCCCGAGCCGCAACGCACCATCCTGATCGGCAATCAGTACACGGTCGGCACGGAATGCCTGCAGCCACTGCTGCATCGCCGGATTGGCAGTGCTGGTGAACACCCACCAACCACCAGCCAGACTGATCACAAGCATGGCGACGACACGCCAGTAGCTGCGTGTATGGGAGAGGTCGATAAAGGTCAGCTCAGCAAAGATACTGGCACTGATCAATACCAGGATCTCGATGGGATGGCGTAGATAAAATTGATCGGTCGCCAAGGCGATCGCCAAAACCGGATGCACAAAGAGCACAAAACTGGCGCGGAAACGGGACTGATCCTGCCAGGTGGCGAATAGGAAATAGAAAACCGCAGGATAGGCGGCCAGTGCGTAGCCCAGTGCCGGCAGCAGCGTCGCGAAAAAGTGACCGCCGTAGTGCACCAGCCACGGGTAGTTAAACAGCGTCATGTAGCCGCCAAGGTAGGAGGAGTGCGGATCGTGAATGAAGTGGAAGAAGTCGGAGGCGAAGAGCCAGTTCAGCCATGCCCACGAGAATACCGCCATCAGGAAGGGGACGGAGAGGATGAAGTAGATACTCAGCGGCGAGACCATCATCAAGCGGCGTGGTGCCACCACCGCCAGCATCGGCAGCAGCGCCACAAAGATGAACACCGCCGAGCCATCGATAAAGAAGAACATCGCCAGAATCAGCGCCAACGAGATATAGGCGTGGATATCATGTTCGGCGATCATGCTCTGGCAGGCGTGATAGAGCAGATAGAACATCACCATGCTCATCGCCAGTTGGCTGCCGTTGGTGGCTCCCCACAGAAATGCCGGATGTGCGACCAAGAGCACCATCAACAACATCCGCTTGAAGATCGAGATCGGCTGTGCCCGCATATGGTGCAGAAAGAGCCAGATGAGGATGGCGGCGAAGAGTACTGAGACCAGATAGGGGGCGCCGGCGAATTTCATACCCGGTAGATAGTAGAAGGGCACCATCGCATAGAGTGGCAAGTGCGGGTAGAGCAGACTTAGATTTTCCAGTCGAATATGCTCCGAGCCGAGTACGCCCAGCACCTTCGACCAGCGCACCATCGCGTCATCAAACATAAATCCGTGCGCCAGCAGCCAGGCGGCCAAGGCACCCAGAGCCATGACCGCCATGATGACAATGAGCACATTTTCGCGACCACGCAGTTGAATCTGACGGGCATCCATGGCCTAGCTGCCCTTTGCCTCAGGTGCGCTGCCCTGTTCACCGCTCAGGGAGTGCTCATCGACTTCACTGGTCACCTGATAGGTGGTCAAGCCGTGGTTGGTCTTCTCCCAGTAGAACGGATTGAAAATCAGCTGCCACAGCCCTTTGAACGCCGCCCATGACATTAAAAACCAGTAACCGGGCACAGTCAGCGCCCACGGCATCAGTTTGTAGTAGTGGCGCTTGAAGCCGCTGAGCATGAATAGCTGGATCAAAAAGGCGTTGCCCACCAGCAGGTTGATCAGATTGATATAGAGCAGTGAAGCGGGGTAGATGGCGTTGAAGACGGTGGTTTGGGTGATCAGCCAGACGATGAAGATGGCGATCAGAAACGGCATCAGCAGCACACTGAGAATGGTGCCACCGATAAAGAACTGGAAGCCCCAGAAGCCCACATGGCCGAGGGTTTTGTAGAAGTGGAGTGGTCGGCGCATATGCACCAGATAGGTCTGCATGTATCCCTTGAGCCAGCGTGAACGTTGGCGGATCCAGTTGTGCACCTCGTTGTTGGCCTCTTCATAGGTGGTCGAATTGACCACGCCGACGCGGTAGTTGCGCTGGGTCAGGCGCACGCCCAAGTCACAATCTTCTGTTACATTGTACGGATCCCAGCCCTGCAATTCACGCAGTACTTTGGTTTTGAAGTGGTTGGATGTGCCGCCGAGCGGAATGGGGATTTTCAGTGCATCGAGCGCCGGCAGATAGAAGTCGAACCAGAGCGAATACTCCATGGTAAACATGCGGGTCAGCCAGTTCTCACTCACATTGAAGTAGTTCAGCCGCGCTTGGATCACCGCCGTATTGGGTGATGACTTGCGGAAAGCCGCAACCACCTTTTTCAGCTGGTCGGCCTCGGGCGCATCCTCACCATCGTAGATGGTAGCCAGCTCACCGCGCGCAAAATTGAGCGCATAGTTGCACGCTTTCGGCTTGGTTTTGGGCAGCGACGGTGGCACGCGGATAATCTCGAACATCCCTTCAAGGGCGAGGCTCTTGGCGGTTTCGATGGTCTCCTCATCGTCCTCTTCGAGGATAATTTTGATGTCGAGCTTGGACATCGGGTAATCGAGGTTGCGCAGCGCTTGCGCCAAATGCGGTAGCGTCTCCGCTTCCTTATACATCGGCACCAGCACCGTATAGGTCGGCAGATCCGCCGCCTTGAGATTGGCCACCTCCTCATCGGTGACGTAGTTGTCGAAGCGTTTATCGCCGCCCACCCAAGTCAGCAGTGCGCGCAGGCCGAAGTTGAATAGCAGAAAGACCGAGATAAAGGCGTTGATGACAATCAGTGTGTTGACCGGCTCGAAGGCCATGGCCAGCAGGGTGATGCTCATGACCACGAAGGCAAAAATCAGCTGCGGCACGGTGAACACCGTGCTGGCGGAGTATTCCGGTTGGCGCTTGCGCAGCTCATGCACAGATTTTTCACTGAAGAAGGCGTCGCCATATTTTTGCAACGTCCAGACGATATCGAATTTGGAGGTGACTACGAAGTCGATCGGCCCGTCAATCACCTGCTCGGCAGCTACCATGATCTCGCCATCGAGATCGGCAACCGCCACCTTGGTCAGCCCGTGCTCCTTTCGCCATGGTAGAAAGAGCTGTTCCAGATAGGCATCATAATGGTTCTCATCAAGCAGCCCCTCATCCGGCGGCTCATCGATCAAATTGACAAAGGGTTTGTCGAAATGGGTGGCCATCACCTGATAGAAGAGGAAGGGGCGCACCCATCCCTTGGCCAGGATAATATCACCGACGCGGGTGCCCCACTCCCGCTGCAGCTGGAGCGCCTCCATCAAGCGCTCTTCGGAGAGCAGCCCCCGCTCCACCAGCAGATCACCGATCCGCCCTTTGCGGAAATGGTCGGTCAGCGCGCTGTAAAATTCGCTGGCGGTGATCCACCCCTGCGCGAGGATCACTTCACCGATCCGCTGTCCGCGCTCCCGCTGTAGCTTCAGTGCTTCCTGCAGCTGCGATTCGGTGATCAGGCCGTGATCCACCAGCACATCGCCAATACGCGGCAGTGCTTGACTCATTGCAACCTCTGAGGCGCAGATAGGCAGCCGATCATCACGTTATGGTTTCGGCTCGATCTTATCATCGTCATCCACGTTGAGGTTGGCGTGGTGGACGCGCTGCGATTGCAGGTCAGCCGCTGTCGGCATGGCCATATCCTTATCCTCCTCTTCGTTGCGTTTGCGGGAGATACGGAAGATGTAGACAATCGCCAGACTCAACAGGAACCAGAGCAGGCCGAGCAGCCAGAAGCGATACTGACCCAACTCGGCAAACCAATCCTGCGTGTCCGGATAGTAGACTTCAGCCAGTGTCGGCTGCCGGCTGTCGATGCTCAGTAGTACGCCATTACCATCGAGGAAGGCGACATCGCCTTCCACCAAGCGCAGCGGCTTACGGAAATCACGCTGCTGTGCCGATTCCGGCAGGATCTCCAGTAGTCCAAAGACCGAGGATGCGGAGGCGATCTCGGCGATGGTGACTTTGGGCAGGTGGTTGATGCTGAAGAAGCTCTGTCCATCCTGATCGCGGATCTCAATTGGTCCCTGATTCAGTCGGATGGGGGCATCGATGTTGTCCAAGTTGAAGGCTCCGAAAGCGACAAATGGTTGATTCGGGCTCAGCTGGCTTCCTGCCGGGAGAAAATGGATGCGCGAGTAGTCCATGGTCACAGAGAGGTTGGCGAGCATCTGTGCAATCATCTGCAGCGCCACATCGGGGTGGCTCAGATATTGATCAGAGATGAAAGTGTCAAAGCCCGAGGAGAGATATTGCGACAGCAGCGCGAACTTGGTCGGTTTCTTGTCGATACGCTTCACGACCACCGATGTGTCCGGTGTGATCTGGACAAAATCGGTTGGTAGCGTGCCCTGGCATAGCCCCATTTTGATATCGTGTTGCACGACGAAGCGGAGACCATTGTACTGCTGTTGATAGTCCGCAGGCAGCGGAATGGCATAGTGGTGCTTGCGGCCATCGTTGGGCAGTCGCGTGGTAAACACCAGCACATCATTGAGGAAGGCATAGAGTTCGTAGGTGGGGTCATCCTGCCAACGCACGGGGGCGATGATATTCAGCTCCACGGTCTCCAGTCGCGTGCCGGCCGGCAGATCGTGCGGCGCGAGGATGACATCCCACTCGGTCTGTTTGCGGATGTAGTGCGGTTCGGTGTTCAACTGATAGAGCGGCAGCTGATAGTGGTCACTGGTGCCGTTATCGGGCAGCGAATGGCGTGTGTAGAGCTGATCAGGCTGATTCAGATCGTAGTGACGGCCGGCAGCCAGAAGTTCCCAGCGGCCATCGAGCAGGTAGAGCGGTTGCACATCGTAGGGATCGGTAATTGCGATGGCAGCCATACCGGCGGAACGGATCAGGCTGATGTTGTCAGTCGGAGTGCGAAAAATATCGCCATTTTTCAATGGAGTAAAATGCGTGTGCATCAACTTTCCGCGCTGATTGAGGGCGTCAACGATCTCATCCTTGCTGGCTACGACCAGGTCGCCCAGCGCCGGCAGATGGGTGATCTCGATCTCTTTATGTGCGGCGCGCAGCAGCTCCATGATCGACATGGTTGCCGAGAACTGCTGTTCATCGAGCGGCTCGGCGGGGACCGAAATAACCACGTGCTTTGGCAGCATACGCCATGCATCACGAATCGAGCGCGGCATGGTGCCGTAGGCGATATCCAGCGCCGTATTCGGCAGGATGGCGAGGAAACCGCCGCCGGCACGCAGATCCAGACACATACTGTCATCGATCACGATGCCTGCTTCGATCGTCACCTTCAGGGTGTCGCCGGTAAAGGTCTCCGCCGGTAGTACAATGGCGATTTCGTGACGCATGTTGTCCGCCACAAGTCGGGTCTGCGCCAGCGGCACGTCGTTGACGTAGATGCTGACATTGGAGATGGGCAACAGCATTTTGGATGCGCGGTAGTTCAGCCGGAAGACACCGCCGCGGATGCGTGAATCCAGTGGTGTTTGAAAGTAGAAATCATGTAGATAGGCAGATTGAGCATGTTTGAAAGTAAAGCCTTTTTTCAGCCCCATCTCTTTGAGCGTGAGGCTGCGCACAGGTCCCAGCGAACGCAGACTCTCCTGTGCTGTCACAGGATCGACCAAAGCGGCGTGCATGCGCATCCGTGTTGCCCGTTTGCCATGCCGGACAACGGCCGATTTCACCCAGCCGTGAACCCCCGACTGTCGTTCGACAACCAGCACCCACCCTTTGCGTCGCTCCATTTCGGTCACTGTTGTCTCCGGTTTCAGGGTCAACAGCTGTGCGGACGCGACACTGGGGGCGGCATAGATGGCCGCTTTACTGGTGGTGATATGCAGCGGATCACCGATCTTCGCTTCGCCGATACCCGCTCCCATTACTGTTGCTAGAATTAGCCACAAGAACTTGATATGTCGATGTTTTATCATTGTAATTGTGTCATCTATCATGATTTTCTCCTCTCCACACGACAGCCGCTGAATGCATGTTAACGTGCAACACGGTGCATCCACACAGCATCAAAGGCAACCTCGGCATAGGGTAGATCCATATTGCTGCTGGCATAGAGCGCCGGCACCAAGTCACCGCGATAGAAGGGGAGCTGCCCGATGCGATGCCAACGGTTGCCACCTAAACTGGCATAGGCTGTGTAGATTTGTCCACTGCGTTGCAGCTTCAAGCGTACAAAAAATTGGGTTCGCAATGCGCGGCTCTGTGGCGGGTGCCATGCGATGCGTAGCGGTTTACCGATCAGCCGTGGGCGGCCCCGTTCCATAGCTGTGAAGCGGACGCGCACTACCTGCCGGCAGGGCGTGCTTCGACAGGCGCCGAAGCTGTCGTGTGGGACATTTTCCACCACCAATCCGAGATAGTTGCGCCGGTCATGGTAGAGGAGCAAGCCAGCTTGCTGTTGCGCTTTGCCATCCTCGCCACTACTGAACTCCGATTTCAGTGATGTTGTCACCCTGTAACCGCCCTCTCCAGCAGTGCGCTCAAGCAGCAGTAGATTGGCCACATCACCGCGCGGCAATGCACCCGGCTCTGTGTGCAGGATCAGCTTGCCCCCCTCAAGACGCATGGTGGAGAGGTTCGGGTTGATTATCTGCCAGGCGTCGCTGAGCAGCTGGCCATCGAAATTGTCGCGGAACATGGTTGGTTTCGCACCTTTATGCTGCGCAGAGTCGCCAAGCGCCGGCAGCTCTCTATCGCGGTCCCACTGATCCTGAAACGTGATCGCCGGCGCGGCGGGTTGCGTGGCTAGCGGAGTGGCCGGAGAGGGTGTGACGGTTGCTTTGGCTGCGTGCTGTGGGTGCGATGGAGCCACTTTTTCACCGCTTACGGCAGTGGCAACATTTGCCAGCAGCGTTTGCTCAATGGTGTTGAGCGCTTGCTGCAGCGTTTTTTTACTGTCTGCGGCGTAGTAATGGCCGCCGCCTTGTTCGGCGACACAGCGCAACTGTTCGACCGCTGCAGGACGCAGATGTAATCCGACGACATCAATGGTGATCTCTGATCCCGATCCGGCGGCCGCATCGCAGGGGTCTCCGGAACAGTTGTCGCGACCATCACTGATCAGGACGATGGTGCCACGCCCGCCATGTGCTTTGATGCGTTCGATTGCCAGCTTAATCACCTCGGCCAGTGGTGTCCGCCCTTTGGGCGTAAAGGCGTGGAGCCGTTTTGAAAACAGCGCGGGGGGGGCGCCGATTGGTGCTAAGAGTTCGAAGTCGTTGCAGTCTGCCTGAATACGATGACCAAAAGCGATCAGTCCCGGTTTGGCTGTGCTGGGGTAGTTGACAACGCTGTGAGCCAGCAGTTCGCGAACCAGTGTGATCTTGGCTGTGCCATCGATTTTATTCCACATGCTGCTGGAGCCATCTACGACATAGAGTATGGCTGGCGGTGTAGCGATTGGCGCATCGGGCTGTTTGGAAGCTGTTGTCGCATTGGCTTCAGTCATGCTGCTCAGTGCCCAAAGCATAGCGACAGCCAGTCGCCATATCCCCCTGTTCCATCTCTGCATACAACAACTACGAATCACAGACGCTCCAACGCTTGTTCTGCGGTATGGGTGTTTGCAACGCGACCTGAGTCGCTATTCAGATCGCCCATGGTTTGTTCGATAGCAAGGCGAACACGCGCAGTGTGCTGTTGCACATGAGCATGTTCAATGCATCTAGCGGGCAAACCGTGGGATGAGCTGAATGGTTACATTGTGCGTTACCATAGACCAGTCGATTGCAGAGTGCAAAATTTATTGATAAATCAGCGAATTTTGCACGCATCGCCAGCATGTGCTTATCGGTTGCATGGGTGTTTTGCTGGGTATGGTGTCTGAGTAGGCATTCAGTTTCCATGTGCCGCCTCATTGGATGAGGTGTCGAATTCGCCCCGGCGCAGTTTGCCAAGATAGCTTTTCAGTGCCGCAGCCACCTTGCCTTGCAACAGATAGAGGGCAAGAAAGTTGGGAAACGCCATCGACAGCAGCAGCAGGTCGGAGAAATCGAGGATGTTGCCTGCGCTGACCAGCGATGCGAGCACGACAAACATCAGATAAATGATCCGATAAGTCATCGAGAAACGTTCGCCGAAGAGATAGGTCCAGCAGCGTTCACCGTAATAGGACCAGGAGATCATTGTTGAGTAGGCGAATAGCACCACCGAGATCGATAGAATCACAGGGAACCATGAAATAACACTGCCGAAGGCGACGGCTGTCAATGCGGCGCCTTTGCTTTCGGCAACCAGCGTGTGGTATTCCGGCGCGTTGTAGACACCGGTCAATACCATCACCAGTGCGGTCATGGTGCAGATCACGATGGTGTCAATAAAGGGCTCGTAGAGTGCCACAAAACCTTGTCGGATCGGATATTTTACTGCTGCAGCCGAGTGCGCGATTGCCGCTGATCCGATGCCCGCCTCGCTGGAAAATGCCGCTCGCTTAAAGCCTTGCACCAACACACCAATCATGCCGCCCGCCACCGCGCTTGGCGCGAATGCCTCGTGCACAATCAGTCCGAATGCAGCCGGTAGATCGGCAATATGACTCAAAATAATCCACAGGCAGGCAGAGAGATAGATAAAAACCATCGTCGGCACCAGCGCCTCCGCTGCATGCGCAATGCGTTTGATGCCGCCAATAATCACCAGTCCCACTGCGCCGGCCATGAAGACACCGAACACCCACGGATAATCTTTGAAAAAGGTGATTTCATTCTGCACCGCACCGAGTGCCTGCGACACCTGAAAGGCATTGCCGCCACCCAGCGATGCGCCGACACAGAGGATGGCAAAGAGCATTGCCAAGCTGCGCCCCACTCCGGCCATGCCCTTTTCCGCAAAGCCGCGAGACAGATACTCCATCGCGCCGCCCATCAGTCGCCCGTCTGGCCGTACCTCGCGATACATCTGAGCCAGCGTGACTTCAGTAAATTTTGAGGTCATGCCGAAAAAACCGGCGACAATCATCCAGAAGGTTGCGCCCGGGCCACCAATGCTTACCGCAATCGCCACGCCGGCGATATTGCCCAGTCCAACCGTGGCCGAGAGTGCAGTGGTCAGCGCTTGAAAGGGTGACACTTCGCCCTTGTCATCTGCGCTCTGATATTTTCCGCGGATGATCCCCAGCGCGTGTCGCATCATACGAATATTGATAAAGCCGAATCGACAGGTGAGATAGATGGCGCCCACAACCAGCCAGCCGACGATAAATGGCATCGTTCCCTCGCCTGGTAGAATGTCGTAGAAGAGTACACTCGCCAGATAGCCGTTCAGTGTGCCGAAAAACGCGTCAACTCCGGGAGCTCCGCTGTCCTGTGCAGCAGCGATCTGCGCTGGCATTAGTAGACCCGTCAGACATATGATCTTGATCACTCGTTGCATCGTCTCCTCCCATGTGGCGCAACCCTGCCAAATTAATGTCGCTTTTCCATACCTAGGAGGCTATCGGTCTTAGAGGATTCGTAGCGAACGGGTGGGGGCGAGGTCAAAACGTTTGGTTTTTGAGGGTCATGGTGGTGTCCATATGACGAAAAAGCCGTCTATGTTGAGTTGCTGTCCCTGCCGTGCAGTAGATTTTCATCAGTTCGCAATTCCTGGGGTGACTGTGAGGCGTTCACAGCGGCTGTGGTTTGTGCATCTTGTTGCGGAGCGAATGGCGGGTGACTATGGTTGCCGCAGCTCTGCTGACAAGATCATCGTTGCGGGCAGGCGTGTTGTATGGTTTAGTCGAGGTGGTTTCACGTGAAACATCCCCAGAAGATTGATGTGTTGGTTATTGGCGCAGGGCACGCAGGCTGTGAAGCAGCATGGGCAGCGGCAAACCGCGGTGCTTGTGTGCGTCTGATTACCCAGAATCTCGACACGATTGCTAAAATGTCTTGTAATCCGGCGATTGGAGGTGTTGGCAAAGGGCATCTGGTCTTTGAAATCGATGCGCTGGGCGGGCTGATGGGTAGGGCTGCGGATCAAGCGGCGCTCCAGTATCGGCTCCTGAATCGTCGCAAAGGGCCGGCTGTTCGGGCGACTCGGGCGCAGTGTGATCGGCGTCAATACCATATCGCCATGCGTGCGGCGCTTGATGCGCATCCCAATATCTTTCTCCATCAGGGCAGTGTTGCGGAGTTGCTTTTCGAAGATGGTTGCATTGCAGGGGCTGTGGATGAGCTGGGTGTACAACACATGGCGAAAGCCGTCGTGTTAACGACCGGCACGTTTCTTGGTGGGCTCATTCATATTGGTGAGAAGCGTTTTCACGCCGGGCGGATGGGGGATGCCGCCATATCTGGTTTGACGGATGAGCTATACCGCCGCGATTTTTCGTTGGGGCGATTGAAGACGGGAACGCCGCCCCGTCTTGATCGTCGCTCCATTGATTGGAATCGATTGCCGAAACAGCCCGGTGAATTGGATCTCCTCCCCTTTTCAGAGCGGCATGATCGTGTCACTGAATCGCAGCTGTCGTGTGCTATTGCGCGCACCAACGAAACGAGTCATGCGCTGATTCGGGAGAATCTGAAACGCTCTCCCATCTATTCAGGTGCTATCGAGAGTCGAGGGCCGCGCTATTGTCCCAGTATAGAGGATAAGGTGGTGCGTTTCTCCGATAAGGATAGCCATCAGATTTTTCTTGAGCCAGAGGGGCGTGACCATGATGAGATATACCCAAACGGTATCTCTACCTCGCTGCCGGTCGATGTGCAGTGGGCCTTCATTCGCACGATCGAAGGATTGGAGAATGCGCTGATCATCCGGCCCGGATATGCGATCGAGTATGACTATGTGGATCCGCAGGAGCTGCGCACGACCCTAGAGACCAAACGGGTGGCTGGATTGTTCCACGCCGGTCAAATCAATGGTACGACCGGCTATGAGGAGGCAGCCGCGCAGGGGCTGTTGGCCGGTATCAATGCGGCGGCTGTCGCGTTGGGGCTGGATTCCTGGGTGCCGTCGCGAGCTGAAGCCTATCTTGGTGTGATGGTGGATGATCTTGTACATAAAGGTGTGACAGAGCCTTATCGCATGTTTACTTCTCGCGCTGAATTTCGTTTGCAGTTGCGTGAAGACAATGCAGACCTGCGTTTGGGCGAGACTGCGATTCGCCTTGGGCTCTATTCTGATGGGCGTGCTACGCGCTTCAAGCAACGCAGAAAACGGGTGGAACAAGCCTTCGTCGCAGCGCGTTCGACAGTGATTGGCACCAGCAAGCAGTGGCAAGAACGTTTGCAAAAATTGGGATTGCCGCAGCCCAATCAACCGTTGTCACTTTCAGCTTATGCTCACCGTTCCGATGTCAAATCGGCCGATCTCGCCCTATTGTGTGATGTGCTGCATGCGTTGAACCGGCGCGATCTACGCAGTGTGCTGTCATCGATTCACTATGATGGCTATATGGATAAGCAGCAACAGGAGATTGCTCGCTTTGCGCAGATGGAGAGCCAGCGCATCCCCGACGGCTTTGATTATCATGCTGTACAGGGGATGAGTCATGAGTGTCGCGACCGGCTGCATCAGCATCAGCCGCGTACGATTGGTGAGGCCGCGCGCATCTCTGCTATCACGCCGGCGGCTATTGCAGCGTTGATGCTGCATATCAATCAGGGTAACCATGCTTGAGTCCAAGCTGAAGATTTACGTCGATGAGGTCATGAAGTTTCGTCGTGCGCTGAATCTCACCTCAGTAGATGATTTGGAACTCTTCTACGCGCGTTTTATTGCGCCGACATTGCAGCTGAAGTTGCTGCTGCCGGATCAAGGGCGTTTGTTGGATGTGGGTAGTGGTATGGGGGTGCCGGGCGTGCCGCTATTGCTTGCGTTGCCCGGGCTTATGGGGGTGTTGGTTGAGCGTCGTAAGAAGCGCGCTGAGTTTCTGCGTCATTTGGTGCGCAAACTGTCGCTGCAGGCAGAGGTCTATGATGCGGATGTAAATCGTCTGCCTCCGCTGCATGTCGATGTGTGTGTGGCGCGCGCGGTTACCGCGGAGAGTGACTTGTTGAAGATGTTCGCGCCGCACTGCAATCCGGGCGCCATTGCGGTGCTGCCAGTGCCCAGTCATGCGGAGACTGTTGCGCAAGCTGGCTGGGAGACGGGTCGCACGGTTCATCTGCCTGCAGCGATCGATGGCGACGCTGAGCAGCAGATTCACTGCTATCACTACGGCGAACCATTGCAGCAATCATCTGTGCGTGGGGGAGGTTTCACGTGAAACATCAATATTTGGGGCCGGTGATTGCCATCGCCAATCAGAAAGGCGGGGTGGGCAAAACAACCACGAGTGTCAATTTGGCCGCATCGCTAGCGGCGCTGGATCAGCGGGTGCTGCTGATTGATCTGGATCCCCAAGGCAATGCCACATCTGGACTCGGCATCGAGCAGCGCTCCGTTCAGCAGGGCAGCTATCAAGTGCTCATGGATGCCTGTACGCTCTCAGAGGGCGTGGTGGCCACCGAGTTTGAACGACTATCGCTGCTGCCGGCCAGTATGGATCTGGCTGGCGCAGAGGTGGAGTTGGTGAATGAGATGGGGCGCGAATCTCGTCTCGATGCCGCCTTGACAGCGTATGATGGGGAACCGTTTGACTATCTGTTGATCGACTGCCCGCCGGCACTGGGGTTGTTGACGATCAATGCCCTCACCGCTGCGGATATGGTGCTGGTTACGCTGCAGACAGAGTTTTATGCGATGGAGGGATTGACCCAGTTGATGGATTCGATCCGTCGTGTGCGCCAGCGATTGAATCCGGCATTGAATATGGAGGGGATTCTGTTGACCATGGTGGATCGCCGCAATCGCCTCTCCAATCAGGTAGAGCAGGAGGTGCGGGAGTATTTCGGTTCACAGGTCTATCAGCAGATTATTCCGCGCAATGTGCGCCTCTCTGAAGCGCCGAGTTTTGGGCTGCCGGTCATGTATCACGAT